>JBQGDS010000025.1:0-9283 GCA_052039185.1 Flavobacterium sp. | reverse complement strand
AAGGTATGGTGAAAGTACCGTCTTCTGCCGTTGCAGCAGAAATTTGTGTCCCGGCCCAGTTAATACCAGCCCCGGGCAGCGGCAGCTTTTGCTCATCAAGCACTTTACCGCTTAGTGTTTCCTGGGCATATGTAGTACAAGCAGCCAGGAAAAACATCATTAAAAATATTTTACGCATAAAAATTGTATAATGTTAATACTCATAGTATTTCCTTATTCAAAGGAAATTGTATAGTAACATTATAAATCACGCGTAAAAAATATACCGGCAATACAGCTTAAAGAGTGGCGGGGCATTGGCCTCGCAATAAAATGAAAGTATTTGCTGTGCGTCAGCCTCGGCTAATTCATAAAACTGTACAGGCTTCCATTCGTTAATGGCGCAAAACGAGCCAAGGTCTAATTGTAGCGATTTTACAATTACCTTACCTTCACTCTTATCCTGCAGTTTTACAACATCGTCATCACAACAGCTTTTATGTTCATCAGCCTTTGCTGAACAGCACGCTTTTTTAGGCTCGTGCTTTTCGTGGCCGTGTGTATGATGATCATTACAGGGCTCTTGTAGCTTATAGGCCAGCGTAACCGCCGATACCTGCCCCATACAGTAATGTACATTAAGCGCCAACCCTATATTGGAAACCAATATAAGCAGCGAAAGTAAAATGCTTATGTGTCTGTTAATCTTCATACTGTTGCAAAATTATATAATTTATGCATGCGCACACCATTAAAATTTACAGAAAGTATTATACTTTTTTTTGATAATAAAATGCCGGAATGAATAATATGAGGAACAGGGGCTGTATTAAAAAACGCCTGACGTAAAACAAAACTAACTGATTAGGGCTTTCGGCACTGATTACAAAAAAGAAGGCCGAAATAAGAACCAGGAAGAAAACACCATATAAAAGCGCAGATAATTTTACAACCTGCCTGTCTTTAAAAATAAGCCATAAGATACAAAGTGACAATAATGTATTTATTGCATAACGGAAAAGCAGCCCAACACATAAACGCGGTGTATCAAACTCAGGCAATACTTTGGCATCGGTTTTATAAAACTGTATGAGCGGGTCATAAAAAAGTGCGTCCTGCCATATCCTGACTGCAACCAATAGCACAAGCAATACAATTATGCCTGTAATATCTGCCGCATTAAGCTTTAGCTTTTTTCCCATGGCCTGAAAATTTGGTTATCCACAATATCCATAATATAAAAACCACCCCGTATATAAATAGTGGGAAAAATATATCATGCATAAAATCTTTATAGTCCGGCAGGTAATAAAAGCTGATAAATAGCACTGCCAGCCTAATGATGTTGAGCACATGCATTGCAATTATACCAGATACTATATATAAAGCAGTCCTTTTTAAAGTTGAAGAAAATGCAATAATGAACGATGTAAAAAGTATCATGACACTTATAGCATTACAGCCTTCTACTATCCTGCCCATGCTTTTGCCATTTATATAAAAACGATACGAGTTTTCGGTAAAGCGGGGTCGTGTAAATGCATCTATACCAAAAAACTCAACAACACCCTGTGTTTGGTATGCCACAGTTTTGGTCATACTGTCGGCTTCATTATTTGCGGCATCAAATTGCGAAAGATACAGCCAGTAGAGTGCAGACAGAATAAAGTAGGTAAGTCCGAATTTTAAAAGAAAAATAAAGAAAGGCCTGTTTTTTCGCAGGAGTTCCATCAGTAGTATTTTTAACAAAAATATACATTTTGAAATAGCTTTAAAAACTACTTTTGCCAAAAGATTTTTAACTATGACTTTTGAAGAACTTAAACCTAAGGTTACCGACATACTTCACCATGAAAATGTTTTAAGGGAAGAAAAACTATTGCAGATATGCCACCTGCTTAGGGATAATATAGATTATTATGACTGGGTAGGTTTCTATTTCCGCAATGGCGATAAGGAAGAACTTATACTTGGCCCTTATGCCGGCGAAGAAACTGACCACACTGTAATACCTTTTGGTAAAGGCATATGCGGACAGGTAGCCGTAAGCAACAAAAACTTTGTAGTGCCCGATGTTGCAGCACAGGACAACTACATAGCATGCAGTATTAATGTAAAGTCAGAAATTGTAGTACCGCTTTTTGTAGACAGTGAAAACATAGGCCAGATTGACATTGACTCCAATATTATTAATGCATTCAGCGAGCTGGACGAGCGTTTTCTTGAATTTGTAAATGAGCAGGTAGCAAAGCTTTATTAGTTAATATTGTAAGTTTAAAGTTCAAAAAGCGTGATAGCGTTTACACTTGAAACTTTTGACTTTAAAAACTTTAAAACTTTCGACTGATAATTAAAAATTATTTTTACCTTTGCACCCAATCAGGAAAAACCTGATATACATAATAATCATTTAAATAATATTAGCATGTACTTAACTAAAGAAGTTAAAGAAGAAATCTTCGCAAAACACGGCGGTGCTGCAACTAACACCGGTTCAGCTGAAGGCCAGATTGCGCTGTTCACTTTCAGGATCAACCACCTTACAGGTCACCTTAAGAAAAATCGTCACGATTTTAACACTGAGCGCTCACTTGTAAAGCTGGTAGGTAAAAGAAGGAGCCTTCTTGACTACCTTAAGAAAAAAGATATCAACAGGTATCGTGAGATTATCAAAGAATTGAACATCAGAAAATAATCGAGATGAAAAGAGGTGCCCGCGCGCCTCTTTTTGTTTTTACATATCGGCGGAAAAAAGTTTGGTTTTTCATTGGGTTCTAAACAACTACACAACAACAACTACAACACAACTAAGAATCCATTGTTTAATCAAGAATTAGAATTTTATGATTCCTAACGTAACAAGAGAAATCATCGATTTGGGAGATGGAAGAAGCATCTCAATCGAAACAGGTAAACTTGCGAAACAGGCTGACGGGTCAGTAGTAGTACAAATGGGCAATGCCATGCTGCTTGCCACTGTGGTGTCGGCAAGAACTGCCGCACCGGGCATCGATTTTCTGCCCCTTACCGTAGACTACCGTGAAAAATTTGCGGCTGCAGGCCGTTTTCCGGGAGGCTTTTTTAAACGTGAGGCGAGGCCTAGTGACAGCGAAGTACTAACTATGAGGCTTGTAGACCGTGTTCTGCGCCCGCTTTTCCCGGATGATTACCATGCCGAAACGCAGGTAATGATCCAGCTTATGAGCCATGACGAAGAAGTAATGCCTGATGCACTTGCAGGGCTTGCCGCTTCAGCAGCGCTTTCAGTATCTGACATTCCTTTCCACACCCTTATATCAGAGGTACGCGTGGGCAGGATAAACGGCCAACTGGTTATCAACCCGAGCAAAGCACAGCTTGCAGAATCTGACATCGATATGATGATCGGCGCTTCTAAAGACTCAATTGCAATGGTTGAGGGCGAGATGAAAGAAATATCTGAAAAAGAAATGGTTGAGGCAATTAAATTTGCACACGAAGCTATCAAAGTTCAGATTGCAGCGCAGGAAAGGCTTAAGGCAGCAGCAGGAAAAGGCGAAGTAAGAACTTACGAGGAAGAAAGAAACGACGAAGCCATACTGGCTAAAGTACGCGAACTTTCGTACGACAAGTATTATGCAATAGCCAGCGAAGGTTCTGCAAAACACGAGCGTTCAGAAAAATTTGCTGCCGTTAAAGAAGAAGTTAAGGCTTTGTTCACTGAAGATGAACTACTTGAAAATGGCGACCTTATAAGCAAATACCTTTACAAAACCAACAAAGAAGCCGTAAGGAATGTGATACTTGAAAAAGGAACACGCCTTGACGGAAGGAAAACTACCGAAATACGCCCAATTTGGTGTGAGGTTGACTACCTGCCTTCAACTCACGGTTCATCATTATTTACAAGGGGAGAAACTCAGGCACTTGCCACTGTTACCCTTGGTACATCGCGTGAAGCAAATATTATTGACCTTCCTACCGATCAGGGCGAAGAAAGATTCTACCTGCACTATAACTTCCCTCCTTTCTCTACCGGTGAAGCAAAACCTTTAAGAGGAACCTCAAGGCGCGAAGTTGGGCATGGTAACCTTGCACAGCGTGCACTTAAAAACATGATCCCGGCTGACAACCCTTATACGGTGCGTATAGTATCAGAAGTATTGGAATCTAACGGTTCATCATCAATGGCTACTGTATGTGCGGGCACACTTGCACTTATGGATGCCGGTATACAAATGATTAAGCCTGTATCGGGTATTGCTATGGGACTTATCTCTGACGATAAGAACGGAAGGTATGCCGTACTTAGTGACATTTTAGGTGATGAAGACCACTTGGGCGACATGGACTTTAAAGTTACAGGTACTGCCGATGGTATTACCGCATGCCAGATGGACATAAAAATTGAAGGCCTTAACTATGAAATAATGGAAAAAGCCCTTGATCAGGCACGTGACGGACGTCTTCACATACTTGGCAAGCTTACAGAAGTTATTGCAACTCCAAGGCCGGAAGTTAAAAGGCATTCACCTAAAATCATTACGGTTACTATACCGGGTGCATTTATTGGTGCGCTTATCGGGCCGGGTGGTAAAGTTATCCAGGAACTTCAAAAAGCATCGGGAACTACAATCGTTATTAACGAAGTTAACGAGCAGGGTGAAGTTGAAATCCTTGGTACAAGTCCTGAAGGTATTGATATGGTACTTAAAAAGATCGACTCTATCATATTCAAGCCACAGGTTGGCGAAACATATAAAGTACGTGTTATAAAAATGCTGGACTTTGGCGCAGTTGTAGAATATCTTGATGCCCCGGGCAACGAAGTATTACTACACGTGAGCGAACTGGCATGGGAACGCACCGAAAATGTAACAGATGTAGTGAACATGGGCGATGAGTTTGAAGTGAAATACATAGGTATCGATCCTAAAACAAGAAAAGAAAAAGTTTCAAGGAAAGCCCTGCTTCCACGTCCTCCAAGGGATGAGAATGCACCACAACGCGAAAACCGTGGCCCGCGTGAAGGCGGACGCGACAATCGTGGCCGTGATGACCGCAACTCTCGTGACCGCGGACCAAGACAGGAAAGGCGCGATGACAGGCCACGTGAACCACGCGAGCCAAGAAACGAAGAGAACAGCAATGGCGGAGACGCTACGCAAGAATCTTAATTACTGATAAGGTTAATTCTGAAAAGAACCCTGCTACTGAAAAGAAGCAGGGTTTTTTAGTATTTATAATTTAGAAGGCAAACTTTATTACATTTTGTAAAAGTGCATTTTAAATTAAAAATCTTACGCAACCTTTTTCAAATTTAAAGACTATAGATAAATTGCTATAAGAAAGAAAATTGCACCCCCGCCTTTAATTAGGCGGCAATGGTGTAATTTTATGTACTAGGATAAACTATGAAATAGCAATAACCCGGATAATTGGATCAGGAAAAACTCATAAAAGGCTGCATTAAGCAAAATCCTAAAGCACAGGAAGAGCTTTACAGGCAGTATAAAGACAAGCTCTTTGTACTGTGCCTTAAGTATTGCCGAAATGAGGCTGAAGCTGAAGACAACCTTCACAATACTTTTATAGAGATTTTCACTAATATAGCCAATTACAAAGGCAAAGGCTCATTTGAAGGCTGGATGAAACGTATTGCCATTTTCAAAGCGATAGACAGTTTTAAAAAAACCATACAGCTTGTACCTGTTAAGGAAGATATACCTTGGGATACTGATGTAACAGAGCAGGAAATGGACATCCCGATGGACTATATACTTAGCCTTGTGCAGCAGTTGCCGGATCAATACCGTATGGTATTCAGTCTTTACGAACTCGACAATTATTCACACAAAGAAATAGCTGAAATGCTGTCAATAAGCGAGGGCACATCAAAATCAAACCTTTCAAGGGCAAAAGCAATATTAAAAGAAAAACTAACCGCCAGGCATTCTTATCCTGACTATAATTTAAGTAATGGAAAATAGGAAAGACATAGGGAAAGCATTTCGTGAAAAGCTGGATGGCCTGCAAAAATCGCCTGGCGATAATGTATGGCAATCTATCCGTAAAGACCTTCCTGCTAAAAAGAGGCGTTTTTTAGTGCCTTTTTGGTTATGGGCTACACTTATACCACTTACAATTGCAATAACTACCGGCATTTTTACCTATCCTTTATGGGAAAACCGCGTTCCGCATATTTATATTGTTATGCCCGAAGATGCATCACAGCAAAATAACCACAAAACTATTATCAATACAAAAACACAGGATGCCGTTACTAACCTGGATAATACCGAAACTGAAAAAATCAATGATAATGGCAGTACTTTAGATAATTTAAGCGGCAAACAAAATAATTCACAACCAACTGGAAACAGCATAAATAATAATAGAAGTAATACTATTGTAAAGACTAATACAGACAATTTACTTTATAGAAGCAATTCAGTTAGCCCAAAACCTAAAAAACCTTCTAACAATTCCCTAAGCACAAATGGCGCAAGAATACATACAAAGCCATCAACCTTAACAAACAACAGCAAAACCAGTGTAGTTGTAAGAGATAAACCTGATGGCAGTTTACTAAAAACAACCGTTGCCAATAATTCGCAGACCGGCAATAACGCCATTCAGGATAATAACAATCAAACAGCTATAATCCAAAATAACGATAATACTTCAGTTAATACGGCAAAATTACTGGCACTTGCCAAACAGGCAAAAAATGACAGTATAGTAAAAAGGGCTGACAGCATACAACTGGCAAGCGCAGAACTGGCCGCAAAGGGCGCAGAGCTGGAAATAAAAGAAGGAGTTACAGACTCATGGAATAAAAAAATGTTTGTATATGCGTTTGTCGCACCCGTAGCCTACGGCGCAGATAACGCTTCATATATTGACCCAGCACTATCAGGCAAAAGCACAACCGTTGAAAAACCTTTCAATTACGGAGTATATCTGGGTTACAACCTTACTCCCAACTGGAGTATCAGGGCAGGTGTTATCAACTCTAAGCTTCAGGTCAAAACAGAAAACCTGTTCCTTGTTAATGTGTACACATTTAATGAACCAACTCCAAATCAGCCTGACGGTTGGTGGGAAACTAAAAATCCTGTTGATTACACAGGTATTGATTACAGCGATGGTATTTCTAATAACAGCATAAGGGAAACACTGGGCACAAGTTATGATGAAAGAGGTCAGCTTTTCGGAAATATAAACCTGATACATAAGCTTGAATTTTTAGAAATTCCGGTTGAGGCTACCTATACATTTTATGGAGACCGATTCAGGATTGGTGTAACAGGCGGTGTAACAACCCGATTTATAACCGAAAATAAAATATATGCAGAAAGCATACGCGGAAGGCAATACATGGGTAAGTCAAAAGATGATGATATAACTTTTGGCGCAGGACTTGGTGCAGGATTTTACTATAAGCTTACACCATGGCTACAGGTTAATGCCGAACCTATAATGCGTTATTATTTTGATTCGCCTGCTAACCTGAAGCCATTTACATTTGGCGTACAGGCAGGCCTGCAATACAATTTTAATCTATTGAAAAAGAAAGATTAATGCAGTTCTTTTAGTTGAGTTAAGTTTAAAGCCCTGCAAAAGCCATAATGCAGGGCTTTTGTGTTAAAAATCATAAAATTTATATTCGTGTGTAACTTTTTGCGTTGTTGTTGCGTATAACTACAGAATACTTAATAACTCAGTATATTTAAATGAGACAATTAAAAATTACCAAGCAGGTAACCAACAGGGAAACTGCTTCACTGGACAAGTACCTTCAGGAGATTGGAAAAGTGGATTTGATCACTGCAGATGAGGAGGTAGAACTGGCACAACGCATTAAAGCAGGTGACCAGAGGGCACTGGAGAAACTTACTAAAGCTAACCTTCGTTTCGTAGTATCGGTAGCTAAACAATACCAAAATCAAGGACTTACCCTTCCCGATCTTATCAATGAAGGAAACCTTGGTCTTATAAAAGCCGCGCAGCGTTTTGATGAAACCCGTGGTTTTAAATTTATATCATACGCCGTATGGTGGATTCGCCAGTCAATACTTCAGGCATTGGCAGAACAGTCACGTATTGTGCGTCTTCCGCTTAACAAAATTGGATCTATCAATAAGATCAACAAAATGTATGCACTTCTTGAACAGTCTAACGAGCGTGCCCCTTCTGCAGAAGAAATTGCAAAAGAGCTGGACATGACCGTGAACGACGTTAAGGAAAGCATGAAAAACAGTGGCCGCCACCTTTCAATGGATGCGCCTCTTGTTGAAGGTGAAGACTCTAACCTTTATGACGTATTACGTTCGGGCGAATCTCCAAATCCTGACCGTGAGCTTATCCACGAATCACTTCGCACTGAAATTGAAAGAGCATTAGAAACTCTTACACCTCGTGAGGCTGATGTAGTACGCCTTTATTTCGGCTTGGGCGATCAACACCCAATGACACTTGAAGAGATAGGAGAAACTTTTGACCTTACCCGCGAACGTGTGCGCCAGATTAAAGAAAAAGCAATCAGGAGGTTAAAGCATACATCACGCAGCAAAATCCTTAAAACGTATTTAGGATAATTAAAAAAGTGCGAAAAATTAACACCAAAGTTTTATATTTTAAATATAAGTCGTATTTTGGCACTGTTAATATATAGCATTTACAGCATAAAAATATATACCGCACAAACAGTTCAATAACTGTTCGTTTTTTGATTGATGATTGAAACTCCGGCTGATTACCGGAGTTTTTTTATGCTTTAGAATTCCTGTATAATTAAACCCGATTATAATTTATTGCAGGAAATCTTACAGTATAACGCAACTATTATTCCAAAATTGTGATGTATTGAAATTTTTTGTAGGAATAGATTTTTCTCATGTCTGCCAATTGATCTATTTTCAAAAGTTTAGTGCTTATATTTGCACCACTAAACACACAACATAATGAAAAACACTCTTATTGCACCGTCTGTACTTTCGGCTGATTTTGGCAACCTGCAACGCGATATCGAAATGATTAACAACAGTGAGGCTGACTGGTTTCACGTTGACATTATGGACGGCGTTTTTGTCCCTAATATTTCGTTTGGCATGCCGGTACTTCAGGCAATCAGCAGGCATGCAAAAAAAACCATTGATGTACACCTTATGATCGTAAACCCTGATCAGTACATTAAAACATTTGCGCAGCTTGGTGCCAATAACCTTACCGTACATTATGAGGCATGTACCCATCTGCACCGTACACTTCAGGCTATAAAGGCTGAGGGTATGAAAGCAGGTATCGCTATAAATCCGCACAC
>JBQGDS010000024.1:0-5305 GCA_052039185.1 Flavobacterium sp. | reverse complement strand
GATGTGCTGAGTGCAGATTTTGACCGTACCATTACACCGCAAAAATGCCTGAATAATGTAATACAAAATACTACTGCGGGGAGCGTGATCATTTTTCATGACAGTGTAAAAGCATTCCCCAACCTGGAGTATGCCCTGCCTAAAGCAATAGAATATTTAAAAGGGAAAGGTTTTGTGTTTGGAACAATAACCTAGATCTGCTCCTGCACCAGTCCAATGATTGTGTTGGCATCAAGCTCGCCGCTTTGCCTCCATACCATCTGTCCTTCCTTATAGATCATAAGTGTAGGCAGGCCTTTTATACGAAGTGCATCAGCCAGTTCCTGGTTTTTATCCACATCAATTTTTATGACCTTTGCCCTGTCGCCAAGTGCGGCGGCAACATCCCTTATTACAGGGTGCATAGACACGGAAGGCTCATTCCATTCTGTATAAAAATCTATAAGTACAGGTACGTTGGAATTGATTAGTTCGCCAAATTTTGACATAAAACTGAATTTTTAAACCGACTTTAAAAGCTATTTTTCGGGATATTATAATACAAATATAATATTTTTACTAAACTACGCTACTTTTTCACCTTTTTTTAGTTCAAGCACGGTAATTTCAGGCCATATCCCTACCCTGCCCGGATAAGCATGAAAACCGAACCCACGATTAACATAAATATACCTGCCAAGGTTTTCATACAGTCCTGCCCACTGCTCATAGCGGTATTGCACAGGACTCCACTTAAACATGCCCGGCACTTCAATACCAAACTGCATACCGTGTGTATGCCCGCTAAGGGTTAGGTGGTAATTAGATGGATGATGCTGCACCTCATGCGACCAGTGCGAAGGGTCATGGCTCATCAGTATCTTAAAGTCGCCTTTGGCAACACCCTCGGATGCTTTTGCAAGATCTCCTGCCTGCTTAAAGCCAAGGCCCCAGTTCTCTACACCCACAAGGGCAATTTCCTCCCCTCCCCTTTTTAGCCTTATGTTCTCATTCAGCAGCAATTTAAAGTCAATCTGTCGGTGCAGGTCTTTAATATCTTCAAAGTTTTTTTGCTTTTCCTTTTGCGATGGCCACGTTACATACTCCCCATAATCATGATTACCTAAAACCGAAAATTTACCCATTGGCGGCATTTCAATACGCCTGAAAGTCTCGATCCATGGGTGCATTTCTTCAGCGTGGGTATTTACAATATCACCGGTAAAAAGTATAACATCCGACTTTTGCTGATTGATAAGATCAATTGCATATTCAATTTTTTCAGGATCATCAAAACTACCGCAGTGTATGTCCGAAATCTGCGTAATGGTCATACCGTCAAAATTATCGGGCAGGTCAGGAAAATACAGCGTGGTTTTAAGTACCTTAAAATTGTACTTTCCTTTGGTCATACCATACAGCAACGACAGGAAAGGGATAGCCGCAATGCCCAACGCAAGCTGACTGACAAATTTTCGCCGCTGAATAAAAAAAGGCTGCGAGTTATCGCCTGCAAAGGCTCTTACAGTACCACTTAAAAAACGAAAAACATCTTCAAATAAAAGTACTGAGCCAATAATCAGTTTTGGTATAACCGTTATAAGCATAAGTCCTATGGTAAAAAGGGTCTGCTTGTTTTGGCCTACATTTCTGTCAAAGTGGTTAAAGAATGACCAGATAATATAAGCTATGATAAATACTGATAAGGCAGTGTAAGCCCACAACATCCAGCGGGACCGCACAACGGTTTTTACAGCAATAAAAGTATATATTTCGCTTATCAGAAGCAGGACAATTAATAAAGGGAGGGCGCTACGCATTTTAATAGAAAAATTTATGCAAATTAACGAATAATGAAACTGCCAAAACCTGTGTTTACTGTAATTTAACAGCACAGGACAAAGCATATACCTAAAAACGAATGAAACGCAGTATTGTTTCTGCAACCTATTGATTATTTTTACAGGCAAATATATTTTTTCATGTCACAACCAAAACGCTTATTCCTTCTGGATGCCTACGCACTGATTTTTCGTGGTTATTATGCCTTCATTAAAAACCCGAGGATAAATTCCAAAGGGATGGATACATCTGCCATAATGGGCTTTATGAATTCATTGCTAGATGTTATAAAACGCGAACGCCCCGACCATCTTGCAGTGGCTTTTGATAAAGAAGGCAGCGCTGTGCGTACCGAAATGTATGTAGACTATAAAGCCAATCGTGATGAAACGCCTGAAGCTATAAGGATTGCTATACCCTATATCCAGGCTATACTAAAAGCTATGCATATTCCTGTTATTGAAGAGGCCGGCTGTGAAGCTGATGACCTTATAGGTACACTGGCAAAACAAGCCGAGAAACAGGGTTACCAGGTTTTTATGGTAACACCTGATAAAGATTTTGCACAGCTGGTAAGCGAAAATATATTTATGTACCGCCCCGCACGCATGGGCAATGGCATTGAAATTTGGGGTGTGCCCGAAGTGCTGGAACGTTTTGAAATTGAAAGGCCGGAACAGGTTATTGACTACCTGGGCATGATGGGCGATGCTGTAGATAACATACCGGGGCTACCGGGTGTAGGCGAAAAAACCGCTAAAAAGTTATTGAAAGAATATGGTTCAATGGAAAACCTGCTGGCCAATGCACATAGCATAAAAGGCAAGCTAGGTGAAAATATTGTTGCCAATGCAGAGAAAGGCATCATGTCGAAAAAGCTGGCTACAATTATAGTTGATTGTAATGTAACTTTTGATGAGAAAGACTATGAGCTTTCCAAACCGGATTTTGAGAAAGTGGAAGCCCTTTTCCACGAATTGGAATTCCGCCGTCTGGCCGAACAGTTCAGTAGGATGTGTGGGCATGGAGAAGAATACGACGAAGCAAACACTCAGGCCCTTGCTCCCACTAAAACAATAATTAAAAGCCAGCAGCAGTTTGACCTTTTCAGTGGGGAATTCCCGGCGGAAGCCGAAGACCACCCTGCAAGCTATTATAACAACCTTGAAAATACCGATCACCATTACCAGACTGTTGACAGTGGAATGGCGATAAATTTCCTGCTGCGCGACCTGCTGAAGCAGCCATCAGTGAGTTTTGACACTGAAACCACCGATGTATGTGCTCTAACCGCCGAGCTGGTAGGTATGTCATTCTCGTGGGAAAAAGGAAAAGGATTTTATGTGCCTGTGCCTGAAAACCGTGAGGAAGCCCAGGCTATAGTAGATAAATTCCGTCCGTTTTTTGAAGATGAGAATATTGAAAAAGTAGGCCAGAACCTGAAGTATGACCTTGAAGTACTTGCTAATTACGGAATCGCTGTAAAAGGTAAATTCTTTGATACCATGCTGGCGCACTACCTTATCAATCCGGATATGCGCCATGGAATGGATATCTTGGCTGAAACCTACCTTAAATATTCGCCTAAGCCTATTGAAGCGCTGATTGGCAAAAAAGGCAAAGGGCAGAAAACAATGCGCGATGTTCCTGTGGAAGATGTTAAGGAATATGCTGCCGAAGATGCGGATATTACCCTGCAGTTGAAAGAGGTTTTTGCTCCTGAACTGGACAGGACAGGCACCAGAAAACTGTTTGATGAAATTGAAATACCGCTTATGCCCGTACTTGCGGCAATGGAGCAGGAAGGCATACGGCTTAATACTGACTACCTGAAAGAACTTTCGGCGGAACTTTCGGCAGATGTTAAAACACTGGAGCAACGCATTTATGAAGCGGCAGGCGAAACATTTAACCTTGGCTCGCCAAAGCAATTGGGCGATATATTATTTGATAAGCTTAAAATAGGCGGAAACAAACAGAAGAAAACCAAGACCGGACAGTATGCCACCGGCGAAGAGGTATTGTCTTACCTGGCGTTAACCAACCCAATAGTTCAGGATATACTGGAATGGCGACAGCTGGTAAAACTGCAAAATACATATGTAGATGCCCTGCCTAAAGAAGTAAAAGCCAAAACGGGCCGAGTACACACTGATTATATGCAAACGGTAGCTGCTACTGGCCGGTTAAGTTCTAATAATCCTAACCTGCAGAACATTCCTATCCGTACGGAACGTGGCAGACAGATACGCAAGGCTTTTATAGCCCGAGACGAAGATCACACGATACTTTCTGCCGACTACTCGCAGATAGAGCTGCGTATTATTGCAGCACTAAGTGGCGACCCTGAAATGATACGCTCATTCCAGATGGGTGAAGATATTCATGCCGCTACGGCAGCCAAGGTATTTAATGTACCGTTGGAAGCGGTGAGCCGTGAACAGCGGAGCAATGCCAAAACCGTTAACTTTGGTATTATTTATGGTGTCTCTGCGTTTGGATTAAGTAACCAGACATCACTTAGCCGTTCTGAGTCAAAAGATCTGATTGATGCGTATTACCAAACCTATCCAAGGCTGCGTGACTATATACAGGAACAGGTAGATACCGCACGCGAAAAAGGTTTTGTACAAACCATATCAGGACGCAGGCGTTACCTGAAAGATATCAATTCGCAAAACGCAGTAGTGCGCGGTGCAGCTGAGCGTAATGCCGTGAATGCCCCAATACAGGGAAGCGCCGCTGATATTATAAAAATTGCGATGATCAATATCCATAAAAAGCTGCAAAGCGAAAACTGGAAGAGTAAAATGTTATTGCAGGTACACGATGAACTTGTTTTTGACGTTCACAATAGTGAACTTGAACGTATTAAGCCCATGATAAAATATGAAATGGAGAACGCCTTTAAGCTGGAAGTACCGCTTGAGGTAGATATGGGAACCGGTCAAAACTGGCTTGAGGCGCATTAATTTGTAACAAGAAGCTCTTTTTATCGTCGTATTGTAAACTATAAAACCATGAAGAAATTACTTATTGCTATACTTACCTTAACTATTTCGGCCTCTGCATTTGCACAAAGCGATGCACGTATGCGTAAAATAGACAGCTTGCTAACTTATTTTACAAACAATAATAAGTTTATGGGCGCCTTAACCATACGCGAAGGTGATAAGGTAATTTTTGAAAAAGCCTATGGCTTTATCGATCCCGCCGGAAAGATTAAAGCTAACACCAATACAAAGTATAAAATAGGCTCTATAAGTAAAATGTTTACTTCGGCTATTGTTTTCCAGCTTATTGAGGAAAAGAAACTAACGCTAGACACCAAGCTGTCTAAATTTTATCCAAAAATAAAAAATGCCGACAAGATAACTATCGGCAACCTGCTACAGCATAAATCAGGCATACACAACTATACTGCCGATGAAAGCTTTGGCCCGCTGCTTACCAAGCACCAGCCTAAAGCTGTAATGGTAAAACT
>JBQGDS010000023.1:0-15136 GCA_052039185.1 Flavobacterium sp. | reverse complement strand
ATATTTATTTGTGAAAGGCTGTACAGTACCTCAAATTCGCCAATGAAGTTAAATGTTCCCGGCAATGCAACCGATGCAAGTACCAGTATCATAAACATTGATGTAAACTTAGGCGACTGTATCCTGATACCACCCATATCTTCAATTTCGCCTGTGGCAAATCTTCTTGATATAACTTCAGCAGCAAAGAAAAGACCCACTACAACAAAACCGTGCGCAATCATTTGTAGTACCGCACCGCGGAAACCATCAAGCGTAAGCGTATAGGTACCGGCAGCAATAAGCCCAACGTGTGCCAGAGATGAATAGGCAAGCAGCCTTTTTATATCTTTTTGCTTCAGCGCCAGTATTGAACCATAGATAACACCGGCCACACAAAGCACCACAAATGCCATCATGTATTTTTTAGCAGCAAATGGTGCTATAGGCAGTTGCCACCTTATAATACTGTACAATGCCATTTTAAGCATTATACCCGACAGAAGCATTGTACCCACAGTAGGCGCTTTCTGGTACACCTTAGCCTGCCATGTATGGAATGGTATAATAGGGATCTTGATTGCATAGGCAAGGAAGAAACCAAGGAATATAAACAGTTCTTCCTTCTCAGTAAGGTAAGCCTTGTAAAGATGTATAGAAAGGAATGAATTTGTCTTTTGGTACAGGTAAATAAATGAAACCAGCATGAAAAGCGAACCCGCAAACGTGTAGATGAAGAATTTCACTACAGCCTTTTTCCTGCTTTCGGCATTACCGTTACCCCATACCAACGCAATAAAGTAAATAGGTATCAGGGCAAGTTCCCAGAAAATATAATATATAAATCCATCTACACTAAGGAATGTACCTACCATGGCAAATACCATGAACATTACAAGCGCATAGAAGTTTTTAGAGCGTACAAAGTTATTCGCAAATGATGAAAACAGGATTACCGGTGTAAGCGCTGTGGTAAGCAATACCATTGAAAGGGAAAGCCCGTCGGCCTGAAATGCAAGGCGGATGTTAGGTGACTTCAGCCATTGGTAAATAAAGCTGGCAGCATGGCCATTACTATACAAGTACGTAATGTATGCCGTAACAGCAAGCGCAGCGACACTGAAAAGTAAAGCTATTTTTGAAGCCCACTTATCGCCGGAAAAAAAGGTTGCAATTGCCCCGATTAATAAGATAATGAGTATTATTGATACATTCATCAGGTTGGAATTATTTTGCTAAAAATATATAAACTACTATAGAGCAGATGCCTATTACGAAACTCAAAAGGTAGAAGCCAACGCTTCCGTTGTGCAGCGACTTGCCTTCGTCGCCCATCATGTTAGCGAGCTTACCAAGCCCAAACACAGTACCCGAAAATGCTTTCTCGGTTACATTCTTAAAGAATGAACCTATGGCATATATCGGCTTAACCATTATAGCCATGTACAGCTCATCAACATAAAACTTGTTGTAAAGCACTTTTGCAAAGCCTGTAATTTCGCTATCCTGAGCCGGTACTGATGCCTGCTTGATATACTTGCTGTAAGCTATACCTATACCTATAAGCGCACCCACAACTGCAATACCCATAAGTATATAAGCAGTGCTGTCAAGTTCATGGTGTACTGCCGGTTTGGCAATTACAGGAGCAAGGTAATGGTTTAGCCAGTTGTTGCCTGGCAGGTTTATAACTCCGCCTAAAAGCGCAAGTATAGCAAGTACTATTAGCGGGAAAGTGATAAGTCCCGGAGATTCGTGCAGGTGGTGTTTCTGCTCCTCTGTACCCCTAAAATCTTTATAGAATGTAAGGTATAATAAGCGGAACATATAAAATGCAGTCATTATAGATGCCAGTGAAGCAATAACCCATAATGCCTTATTGTGATGGAATGCTGTCATTAAGATCTCGTCCTTCGAGAAGAAACCTGAGAAAGGCGGCAATCCTGAAATAGCCAGTGTTGAAATAAGGAAGGTAATAAACGTTATACCCATAACTTTTTTAAGTCCGCCCATGTTGCGCATATCCTGCTCACCATGTAGCGCGTGTATAACCGAACCCGAACCAAGGAACAAGCAAGCCTTAAAGAAAGCGTGCGTAATAACGTGGAATACTGCAATTTCGTAAGCTCCAAGGCCTAATGCAAGGAACATAAGCCCAAGCTGTGATACTGTAGAATACGCAAGTACTTTTTTAATATCGTTCTGTACAAGGCCGATGGCTGCTGCAACCAATGATGTTACCGCACCCACTATGGCAATAATGTTTTGAACTTCCGGCGTAAGGTCGAAAAGGAAATTCATCCTGGTGATCATGAATATACCTGCAGTTACCATGGTAGCAGCGTGTATAAGTGCTGATACCGGTGTAGGCCCCGCCATGGCATCGGGCAACCATGTATAAAGCGGAATCTGGGCACTCTTACCACAGGCGCCTATGAACAGGCACAATGCCGCCATAGATAACCAGGTAGCATCAGCATTCCAGCCATTATCAAGCATTGTTTTTATTCCGTTGTAATCAAGTGTATGGAAAACATAGCCGATGATGAAGATACCAATAAGGAAACCAAGATCGCCAATACGGTTCATGATAAATGCTTTTTTAGCCGCATCGTTATATTCCTGATTTTTATACCAAAACCCGATAAGCAGGTACGAACATAAACCAACACCTTCCCAGCCGATGAACATGATAAGCAGGTTGCTTCCCATAACAAGCGTTATCATAAAGAAGATAAACAGGTTAAGGTAGGCAAAGAACTTGTGTATGTTCTCGTCATCATGCATATAGCTGATAGAGTAAATATGTATCAGCGTACCGATACCGGTTACGAACATAAGCCACAACAGTGAAAGCTGGTCAAGCTGGAAACCGAAATCAACCTTAAAGTTGGCCAGCTGCATCCATTCGAAAAGGTTCACCATAACAGGTTTCCCTGTATTAAGTAACCCCATAAAGAAATATGCTGTTACGGCAAAAGAAACCGCTACTGCAACAGTACCCAATGTACCCGCCATTGTACGGCTCAGCTTCTTACCGATAAAAATATTAAGTAAAAACCCTGCAAAAGGGGCGAGCAATAATAGTAATGCCAAATTTGTCTCCATCAGGCGTTATCCTTTTAAATTTTTAAGACTGTCAATGTCAATGTTGTTCAGGTTACGGTATACAGCTACCAGTATGGCAAGCCCTACGGCAACTTCTGCCGCGGCAACCGCCATAGAGAAGAATACGAATACCTGGCCGGCAGCATCCTGGTGGTAGGTTGAAAAAGCAACCAGCAGCAGGTTTACCGCGTTAAGCATAATTTCTATTGACATGAACATAACAATGGCATTCCTGCGGTACAATACCCCGAAAATACCCACACAAAATAGTAATGTAGAAAGGTAAATGTAATTGTCAATACCTATTTGCTGTAGTATATTTTCCATATTAACTGTTTATGTGTTCTTTTTTAGACAACAGTACCGCCCCTATCATTGATACAAGCAATAACACCGATGCACACTCAAACGGCACCATGTATTCATTAAGCAATACATTCCCTAATACTTTAATCGATTGGTAATCTTTACCTGATACTGCATAGTCAACCATTTTAGGCTGTGCTTTTATAAAGGTTGCCAGTAATACAAACCCAACAAGGCAGAAAGATGTTACAGCAGCAATGCGTGAAAGCAGTGTTTTGTTTTTTTCGTCTTCCTTGTTAAGGTTCATGAGCATTATGGTAAAGAGCATCAGGATCATGATGGCGCCTGAGTAAACTATGATGTGGACAATAGCCAGGAATTGTGCATTAAACATAAGGTAATGGCCTGCTATCGAGAAAAAGCACATTACCAGGTAAATGGCACTGTGTATAGGGTTCTTGCTGAATATGGTTAAAAATGCAGTAGCAAGTGTAATGGCCGACAGGATGTAGAATAATGTTGTTATCATACTATTGCGCCATTTGCGGTTTAGTGTTATTAATAGCCATATCAAGCGGCATTACCAGTTTATCTTTCCCGAAAATGAAATCTTCCCTGTTGCTGTTTGATTTTACCATAACCCTTGATTTGGTAAGGTAAATAGCCTGCTTAGGACAAGCTTCTTCACACAGTCCGCAGAAAATACAACGCAGCATGTTTATCTCATAAACCGATGCATATTTTTCTTCCCTGTACAGGTGTTTTTCTTCAGGCCTTCTTTCCTCTGCAGTCATGGTAATGGCTTCAGCCGGGCATGAAAGGGCACACAAGCCGCATGCGGTACAGCGCTCACGCCCTTCGTCATCGCGCATAAGCATGTGCTGTCCACGGTATACAGGGCTTAATTCCCTGGTTTGTTCAGGATATTTAATAGTAACCTTCCTTGTAAAAAGGTGGCGGATAGTGATAAATAATCCCTTAACAATAGCTACAAGGTAAAGGCTTTCCAAGAAGGTCATCTTCTTGTTGGAAACCTCTTTTTTCCTTCCCGATAATGATATGGTTTCTATTGACATTGTTATTTTTATTGAACCGGACTACGCCGTAATTTCATTTATTTTTTCTTAAGCCTGATCAGCAAGCAGTATTACAAGCCCTGTAATTACTATGTTAGCTATAGCAAGCGGTATAAGCATTTTCCATCCCAGTTTCATCAGCTGGTCATAACGGAACCTCGGTATCGTCCAACGCACCCACATATAGAAGAATATGAAGAAGCATAATTTTGCGAACAGCACACCAATACCTATTATGTTAGCAAGGTTTACACCCCAGTTAGCCTCAACCCAGTCCATACCCGGATAATTGTATCCACCGAAGTAAAGCACCGCAAGTATAGTTGATGATATGAACATACTGGCATATTCAGCAAACAGGTAAAAACCCATACGCATTGACGAATACTCGGTATGATAACCGCCTATAAGTTCGGCCTCACACTCGGCAAGGTCAAATGGGGTACGATTGGTTTCAGCAAATGAACATACAAGAAAGATAAGGAAACCCACCGGCTGGTAGAATACATTCCAGTCCATGCCATGCTGTTGTGCCGAAATTTCGCGAAGGCTCATAGTTCCTGTCATCATTAGTAAGGCAATAATGGAAAGCCCCATCGCTACTTCATAGGATATCATCTGTGATGCAGCACGCATGGCACTCATCAGGGAGAATTTATTGTTAGACGCCCATCCGCCGATCATAATACCGTACACTCCTACTGACAGTACGCCAAAAATGTAAAGCATGGCCACATCAATGTCAGTAGCCTGAAGAATAACGGTACGACCAAAAATTTCCAGTTTATCACCCCACGGAATAACGGCACTTGTCATAAGCGCTGTACTCATTGATATAGCAGGGCCTACTACAAACAGGAATTTATTAGGCGTGTTTGGCATGAACTCTTCTTTCGAGAAAAGCTTTAAACCATCGGCCAGTGGCTGAAGGATACCACCTTTACCGGCACGGTTAGGGCCTATACGGTCCTGAAGCCAGGCCGCTATTTTACGTTCGGCCAGGGTAGAATACATGGCCATAATCATTGTAATGGCGAAGATCGCTACAATGAATATACTTTTTTCTATGATTAATGCCTGATCCATGTTTAAATGTTTCCTTCTTTAAATACTTCCTGTTCTTCTTCTTTAAGCGGAACAGCCTTCATACTTATCTTTTTCCTGTCCTGTTCACGGCCAAGCAAAATGTGCTTCTCCGTTTCAAGGGTAACAGTATCCAGTTTACGTGTGTAATTGTTCTGGTTGATAACCGAATCTTTCTCAAATTTCCTTGGCCCTTCAATTACCCAGTCTTCCGTTTTTTTATGGTCGAAACGGCATTCGTTGCAAATAAATTCTTCTACCTCATGGTACTCGTCTTTACGTGCCGTAACCCTTTGTATTTCGTTACCAAACATCCAAAGTGTGGTTTTACCACAACATTTGTCACAATCCCTGTGTGCATTGTATGGTTTGTTGAACCATACCCTTTGCTTAAAGCGGAATGTTTTATCTGTAAGTGCACCTACAGGGCAAACATCAATCATGTTGCCTGAAAACTCGTTATTTATAGCTTTAGAAATGTAGGTTGAAATCTGCGAGTGGTCGCCACGGTTCAATACACCATGTATCCTGCTGTCAGTAAGCTGGTCAGCAGTCATAACACAACGGTAGCAAAGTATACAACGGTTCATGTGCAATTGTATCTTGTCGCCTATGTTTTCTGGCTCATATACCCTTTTCTCTTCAATAAAACGCGTTTTGGCAGCACCATGCTTAAAGCTCAGGTTTTGCAGGTCGCACTCCCCGGCCTGGTCACATATAGGGCAATCCAGCGGGTGGTTTATCAATAGGAACTCGGTTACTGATTTACGTGCATCAACAACCCTTTCAGAAGTAATGCTCTTTACCTCCATACCGTCCATACAGCCCGTTACGCAAGATGCCATAAGTTTTGGCATTGGCGTAGGGTTGGCATCACTTCCTTTAGAAACTTCTACAAGGCAGCAACGGCACTTGCCACCGCTTCCTTTCAGTTTCGAATAGTAGCACATTGCCGGCGGTACTGATTCTCCGCCTATCATTCGCGCAGCCTGAAGGATGGTAGTCCCCGGTTCTACGTTTATTTCCTGGCCGTCTATTGTTACTTTCATTGTATCTTATGTTTGAAAGTTGAAAGTTTTATGTTATAAAGTTGTGTATCTCCAGCATCAACTTCCAAACTTCCTACTTTATAACTTTTTAAACTGTTATATTACTTCTTTTGCAACCAGGTGCTTTACCTTTTCAAAAGGTTCGGCCACAAAGTGGTTTCTGTCCTTTATTTTTTCAGGGAAGCGCACATGGTATTCAAACTCATCCCTGAAATGGCGAATAGCTGCCGCTACCGGCCATGCTGCCGCATCTCCAAGCGGACAAATAGTATTACCTTCTATCTTACGCTGAATATCCCAAAGCAGTTCAATATCTTCTTCACGCCCATGCCCATGCTCTATACGGTGCAACACTTTTTCCATCCAACCTGTGCCTTCACGGCAAGGCGAACACTGCCCACAACTTTCGTGGTGGTAAAACCTTGAGAAATTCCATGTATTGCGCACTATACAGGTTGTATCGTTATATACAATAAACCCGCCTGAGCCCAACATAGAACCCGTTGCAAAACCACCATCGGCAAGAGATTCATAACTCATAAGGCGATCTTCGCCGTTGGCAGTCTTAAAAATAAGATTGGCAGGGAGGATAGGCACCGAAGAACCACCCGGAACCAAAGCCTTTAAAGGCCTGTCGTCCATCATACCACCCAAATATTCGTCAGAGTTCATGAACTCATCAACGCTTAACCCTAAATCTATTTCATAAACGCCCGGCTTTTTACAATGTCCTGACGCTGATATTAGTTTTGTGCCTGTTGAGCGGCCTATACCAATCTTGGCATATTCTGCACCGGTGTTATTTACAATCCACGGCACAGCGGCTATAGATTCAACATTGTTTACCACAGTAGGGTTGGCCCACAAACCGCTTACAGCCGGGAATGGCGGCTTGATCCTTGGATTGCCACGCTTACCTTCAAGCGATTCAATAAGGGCGGTTTCCTCCCCACAAATATATGCACCGGCACCGCAGTGCACATGAAGGTCAAGATCAAAACCTGAACCTAATATGTTTTTACCCAGCCAACCTGCGGCATAAGCTTCCTTAATCGCATTTTCAAGAATACGGAACACCCACATATACTCCCCGCGGATATAGATATATGAAAGGTTACAGCCAAGCGCATAGCTTGATGTAATCATGCCTTCTATAAGCAGGTGAGGGATATATTCCATCAGGTAACGGTCTTTAAACGTACCCGGCTCCGACTCGTCGGCATTGCAAACCAGGTGCCTTGGCTTTCCTGATTTTTTATCGATAAAGCTCCATTTCATTCCGGTAGGGAAACCAGCACCACCACGGCCTCGAAGCCCCGATGTTTTTACTTCTTCCACCACCTCATCCGGCGTCATGCTTTTCAGCGCTTTTTCTACCGAGCGATAGCCGCCTTGCTGGCGGTACACCTCATAGGTTTTAATACCCGGTACATTTGCGTGCTCTAATAATATCTTTTGTCCCATCGTTATTCAGTAATGGCCTGTTTGTGTAAATCCACTTTTCCTGCCCTGCAATCGTCAATAATTGCGTCAATTTTTTCTTTGGTCAGGTGCTCTTTATAATAATCGCCCAGCTGCATCATTGGGGCATAGCCACATGCGCCAAGGCATTCAACGCCTACCACTTTAAACATTCCGTCAGGTGAAACCTCACCTTCCTTTATGCCCAGCTTGTTGCAGGTATATTCCATAAGGTCTTCGGCACCGCGCACAGCACAGCAAGAAGTCCTGCAAAACTCAAACATATATTTACCAATTGGCTGCTGATTGTACATGGTGTAAAATGTAACTACCTCATATACTTCAATAGGCTGTATGCCCAGTATTTCAGCCACACGGTCCTGAAGCTCCACACTCAGCCAGTTATCATGCGCATCCTGTACTTCATGCAGTACCGGCAGCAGGGCTGATTTCTTTTTATCTTCAGGGTAATGGCTTAACAGTTCATTGATGCGTGCCATCAGCTTCTCATCAATGTTTATTACCTGTTTTATGTTTGAAACTTCCATCTTTCTCTATTCTGAATTTTGAATTATAAATTTTAAATGCCTGTCTGCAGTTTAAACTTACTATTCAATTTATATTTATAGGAATGTCTTCGTTCAGACAATTTAAAATTCAAAATTTATAATTTAAAACAAACTTTATGCATCCAGTTCGCCTGCAATAACATTCAGGCTTGATAATGTTGCAATAGCATCCGACAGCATCTGCCCTTTTACCATATCGTTAAACGCCTGGTAATAAATAAAGCAAGGCCTGCGGAAATGAAGCCTGTATGCCGTACGGCTTCCATCGGTTATAAGGTAAAAGCCAAGTTCCCCGTTACCGCCTTCTACCGCATGGTATACTTCGGTTTTAGGGACAGGAACTTCGCCCATTACAATTTTAAAGTGGTAAATAAGCGCCTCCATGTTGTTGTACACTTCTTCTTTAGGAGGAAGGTAATAGTCAGGCACATTAGCGTGGTATGGGCCTTCAGGCATTTTTTCAAGCGCCTGGCGTATGATCTTCAAACTCTCCCAAACCTCTGCATTACGAACACAGAACCTGTCATACGTATCACCGGACTTCCCTACAGGCACGTCAAACTCAAAATCTTCATATGAGCTATACGGCTGCATAACACGAATATCATAATCAACACCGGCAGCACGAAGATTAGGGCCTGTAAAGCCGTAGCTCATAGCCTTTTCAGCTGATATAGGACCTACATTAATAGTACGGTCCATAAAGATCCTGTTACGGGAAAGCAGGCTTTCAAATTCCGTCCATATAGCCGGAAAATCGTTAAGGAACTCATTTATTTTACGGAAAGCGGCAGGGCTCCAGTCCCTTTCAAATCCGCCTATACGGCCCATATTGGTTGTAAGGCGCGCACCGCATATCTCTTCGTATATTTCGTATATTTTTTCCCTGTACTGGAACACGTAAAGGAAACCTGTAAGCGCACCGGTATCTACACCCAGTACCGAGTTACATATAATATGATCTGCAATACGGGCAAGTTCCATGATAATAACCCTCATGTACTGCACCCTTTTCGGCACCTCAATATCAAGTGCTTTTTCCAGGGTCATCCACCAGCCCATATTATTAATAGGAGCCGAGCAGTAATTCATCCTGTCAGTAAGCGGTGTTATCTGGTAAAACGGCCTGTTTTCGGCTATTTTTTCAAATGCACGGTGTATGTAACCTACAGTACCTTCGCCATCAAGTATCCTCTCGCCATCCATAAGAAGGATGTTCTGGAAAATACCGTGGGTTGCAGGGTGTGTAGGCCCAAGGTTAAGTATCGAAAGCTCGCTGCCATCTTCATTCTGCCTCTGCTCAATCATCTTGGCATAGCGGTGCTCCGGTGGTAATAACAGGTCTGACATTTTATATAAAAATTATTCCTGGTTAATTGTTGATGCATTATCTGTTACACGGCCAAAGAAACGGTCGTCCTTATCGGTACGCCCGCCGTCTTCCATCGGGAATTCCTTTCTCATAGGGAAAGACACCATTTCATCCATGTTCAGTATTCTTTTCAGCTGCGGATGGCCTTTAAAAACTATCCCGTAAAAATCATATGTTTCGCGCTCCTGCCAGTTTGCCCCAAGGAAAAGCTCGGTAGCCGAGTTAACTTCAGGTTTTTCGCCGTTTAGAAAACACTTAAAGCGTATACGAACATTATCAAACCAGTTGTGCATATGGTACACTACTGCAAACTGCCTGTCGGCCTGTTCATCAGGATAATGCACACCGCACACATCGGTAAGGAAGTTAAAGCGAAGTAATGCATCTTCTTTAAGGAAACGCATTACATCAATATTGGCATCAGCCGCAACTTCAAATGAAAATATATCTTTTACCTGAACAAACCCGGTTACTTTATCTCCGAATTTACTTTCCAGCTTTTCCTGTATAGCAGATGTTTCTAACGCCATTTTTCTTAAGAAATATTATAAGAAGCCAATAGTTCCTGATATTCAGGCGAACTCCTTCTTCTAACCGATTCTGATTTTACAATTTCCTGAAGCTTCATTACACCATCCAGTATCTGTTCCGGCCTTGGCGGGCAGCCCGGCACGTAAACATCAACAGGTATTACCTTATCAATACCCTGAAGTACCGAATACGTATCGAATATACCACCTGATGAGGCACATGCACCTACAGCTATAACCCATCTTGGCTCAGCCATCTGCTCATATACCTGGCGTAATATTGGCGCCATTTTTTTAGCAATGGTACCCATAACAAGCAGCATATCGGCCTGGCGTGGCGAGAAGCTCATACGCTCCGAACCGAAACGGGCCACATCATAGTGCGACGCCATGGTTGCCATAAACTCTATACCGCAGCACGATGTTGCAAAAGGCAACGGCCAAAGCGAATTGGCACGGGCAAGCCCCACTACAGTATCCAGCTTGGTAGCAAAAAAGCCATTACCCTCGAATCCTTCGGGAGTATCAACTATTTTTATATCTGACGAATTGCTCATTTTAAATTAATTTTTGATTATCAGAAACATGCATCAAAAAGCATACCCCTGATAGTTTTTCACATTACTCCCACTCAAGGCCTTTTTTCTTCATCACATAGAAGAAGCCTGTAACCAGCAGGAGCATAAATACCCCCATCTTCATAAATCCTTCAAAACCCATTTCGCGGAAGTTAACCGCCCATGGGTACATGAAAATCACTTCCACATCGAATAACACGAAAAGTATTGCAACCAGAAAGTACTTTACCGAAAACGGTATACGGGCATTTCCTACAGACTCAATACCACATTCAAAGTTCTTATCTTTATTTACAGAATTGCGCTTCGGGCCAAGCATGCTTGACACAGCTATGGTACCCGCAACAAACCCTACAGCAAGCAAAAGCTGCATGAAAATAGGGAAATAATCTACCTGATTAGTCTGCATAATAATTCAGTTTATTAAAACAACTCACAAATATAACTCGTAGGGAGCAAAATATACCAAGGTTTGGCTTATGTGGGGCGGGTTTTAGGCTAATTTTTATTAATTCTAAATAGAATGTAATTTCTGAATTTTCAGTATAATATGATATTGAATGAGATATACTCACCAGTGTTAACATATTCTTAAAATATTACCTTACAGAATGTGAAGAAAGTAATTTTAACGAAACAAAAAAGGCTGCCCTGAGAGCAGCCTTCTGTGTTGTAAAGAAGTAGTCAATTATTCTGTATATATATTAACTAAGTGTTACCACCTGGGCAGCTACTTTGCCTTTACGGCCTTCTTCTTCTTCGTAGCTTACGCTATCACCTTCGCGGAGTTCAGTCCCCTTAAGTCCGGTGGCATGCACGAAAATGTCTTTGCCTGTTTCGTCGTCAACAATGAATCCATAACCTTTAGATTCGTTGTAAAATTTAACTTTGCCTGTTCGCATTCTGTAATAAAAATTATTAATAATTGGTCAAAGATACTCTTTATTATGATATTTCAAAGTAAAACGTTAAAAATATTAAATTCTTAATCTAAAAAATTTAACGCTGCTATGTTTTTGGTAATGACTGCTTTACTCAAATGATTTTAATATTTTTTCTTCATCATCGGTAAGCAGGAGCATATTTGATGTTTTCCAGTACTCTGTTTTGTAGTTGTTCCCTGCCGAGAAAAGGTCTTTATTCTTGTAGCGCTTTTTACGGTCAAATTCATACTCCCCTTCTTTGTAATCTATAACTACAATATCGCTCATAAAGTCAAACGTGTCATCAAATTGTTTTTTGTTTTCCACATGAAACTTTATCCTGTTCTGGCTGTAAACCATCATGTATTTATTATTGGCATTTTTAAATGCCAGCTTTTTAGCAAAGCCCAATATCTTCATCCTGAACAGCAGCACATTTATACTTTTACCATACTGTGCGTGCGATTCGGCAAATTTCAGGTCAATTTCAAGTATGAGTTTTGTGGCAGCCTCATAAATCACGTGACCCTCAAAAAGCATTTCCTTAACTTCGGCCTTTGGCTTTACCCTTATGATCTCCACATCTTTCCCATCGCTGTTCTTACGCATCTTAATGTCATAATCATAATTATCAGCATCAAGCACGCGGTTTACAATTTTAAAATTATAAGCTTCGGCTATAGCATCGCGCACATCATAAACATTAAGCGCTCCTATCAGATCGGCATTGCTTTCACCTTTATCTTCAAGTTTTTTAAATATCTTAGTATCATTGCTTACAAGCTGCTTTGCCCTGCTTTGCTGCACATACAGGTCGGCTGTACCGCTTTTCTTTTTTACATAATAATCCAGCAGTCCGTCGGCAAATTTCAGGTAATGGTTATTTACTTTGCCAAACTCCCTGTAATACGTATTGAGCAGTAACGATTTTTCAAGCTTACTTTTAGAAGCCGATACTGCATCGCGCAATAATTCCTTAACCGGCTTATTGGTTACCACCACATCTTCAATGACAATCTCGGAAGGCTCAAATTTTACGGCAATCTTCTCATCCTTGCCGTTTAGCTTTACCGCAATGGTTTTATAGCTGAGATGGCTGAAATAAAGCGTAGATGTAGCCACAGGCATGGTCAGCCTGAATTCGCCGTTTTCATTGGAAATCGTAGAAATATTAGAATCAAGGGCGCCGATACTAACCATATCAACAGGTTCGCCGGTTTTGGCATCGGTAATAGTACCCGATACGGTAATGGTTTGCGCAATGGCAGCCAGTGGCAGCAACAGTAGTACGAGTAACAGTTTCTTCATGATTAATTGTGTTTGATTTTACCGAATGTACAAAAAAACATTACAATACTGCCTTGTAGTGAATATATTACAAAAAAAGAGCGGGCAGCGCCCGCTCTTCGTCTCTTTTATTTCAATTTTATATGCAGCTCATCAAGTTGCGCATTGTCTATTGTGGAAGGCGCATCGATCATTACATCGCGTCCTGAATTGTTTTTAGGGAAGGCTATGAAGTCCCTGATGGTTTCCTGTCCTCCCAAAATAGCCACAAGCCTGTCAAAACCAAAGGCAAGCCCGCCATGTGGTGGTGCACCATACTGGAAAGCATCCATAAGGAAGCCGAACTGTGCCTTAGCCTGTTCTTCAGTAAAGCCAAGATACTTAAACATTAATGACTGTGTAGCCTTGTCATGTATCCTGATAGAACCGCCACCAATCTCATTTCCGTTTAGCACGAGGTCATACGCATTAGCACGTACAGCAGCCGGATTGGTTTCCAGTAGCGGCATATCTTCCGGCTTAGGCGATGTAAATGGGTGGTGCATGGCATGGAAGCGTTCGCTTTCCTCATCCCACTCAAGCAGTGGGAAATCCATTACCCAAAGTGGTGCAAACTCATCCGGCTTGCGCAACCCAAGGCGCGTTGCCAACTCCATACGCAGGGCGCTAAGGCGCGTACGGGTTTTATGAGCATCGCCTGAAAGTACCAGGATAAGGTCGCCCTGCTGAGCACCGGTTATTTCAGCCCACTTTAATAAGTCAGCCTGGTCATAAAATTTATCTACTGATGATTTTATAGTACCGTCAGCTTCATATTTGGCATAAACCATTCCGCTGGCGCCTACCTGTGGGCGTTTTACCCACTCTATAAGCTCATCTATTTGTTTTCTTGTATATGCGGCAGCACCCGGCACAGCAATACCCACAACCAGCTCTGAGCTGTTGAATACTGCAAAATCCTTATGTTGTGCCACTTCATTCAGTTCGCCAAATTCCATCCCGAAACGGATATCAGGCTTATCGTTACCGTATTTACGCATCGCCTCGTCATAAGTAATACGTGGGAACGGCCCTGTTTCAATTCCTTTAAGCTCTTTCAGCAAATGGCTTGCAAGCCCTTCAAAAGTGTTGATGATATCTTCCTGCTCAACAAATGCCATCTCACAGTCTATCTGTGTAAACTCCGGCTGGCGGTCGGCACGAAGGTCTTCATCACGGAAACATTTCACAATCTGGAAGTATTTATCCATACCGCCCACCATAAGCAATTGCTTAAATGTTTGCGGTGATTGCGGGAGTGCATAAAACTGGCCTTCATTCATACGGGAAGGCACAACAAAGTCACGCGCGCCTTCAGGTGTTGATTTTATAAGTACCGGCGTTTCTACCTCTATAAAGCCCTGCGCCGAAAGGTAATTTCTTACCTCCATAGCAACTTTATGGCGAAACAGCAGGCTGTTTTTTACCGGGTTACGGCGAATATCAAGATAACGGTATTTCATACGGATGTCTTCACCTCCGTCAGTTTCATCTTCAATAGTAAATGGCGGCACAAGGGCAGCATTAAGCACAGTAAGCTCCTTTACCAGTATCTCTACCTCGCCTGTTGCCATAGCCGCATTTTTTGACTCGCGCTCTATAACCAAACCTTTAACCTGGATTACAAATTCGCGGCCAAGGGTTCCTGCAAGCTCAAACACAGCTTTATCGGTACGGCTTTCGTCAAAAATAAGTTGGGTTATACCGTAACGATCCCTAAGGTCTACCCATATAAGGAAACCCTTGTTACGTGATTTTTGTACCCAACCGGCAAGT
>JBQGDS010000022.1:0-2861 GCA_052039185.1 Flavobacterium sp. | reverse complement strand
TTCTTTATTGTATTGAGTGAGGTATTTTTAGTTGCAAAAAGCAATAACAACACTACTTCTGAGTTATAGAAAATTAAAAATAGTAACTCTTAGTAGTATTCAATGTGGTTTATATTCCTAATAATTTTTGCTTTGGTATGCTTTGGTAATAAATGGCAATATCATTTAGTTGTAGTCACTGCTTATTATCTTTTAGTTTGTTATTCGTGGATTATTACAACATTTTTTGAAAATCAACACGAAATACAGGCTCCTTATTTTTTATTACTATCCATATTCTTCTCACCCGTTATATTGTTATTTCATTTACTTTCTATCTGGTTTTCTATACGTAAAGGTTTATTATGCATTCAAACAATCAATACTTTTGGATTATTACTTTGCGGAGCACACATTATATTATTTTTCGTATATATTATATAACAAAACCCTCTCCATTGCTGAAGAGGGTTTCATTATTTTGATAGCGGAGTATTAGTCTACTAAAATTATAATCCTGTTATCTTTCATTTCCAGGGTACCTGATTTAATAGGCAGCAGGAATTTTTCATCCTTTTCTGATTTATTGAACTTAACTGAAAATTCAGTGTTCGTTTTAAAATCAGATACGCCTACTTTTATCGTACCCTCCGCAAGTATTGCTACTATATTGGCGTGGTTGTTCAACATCTGGAATTCGCCATCTACTCCCGGTACGGTTACTGATGTAACACCACCTTTAAACAAATGGCCTTCCGGCGAAACTATTTCTAATAACATATGTTTTATGTTTATTAGTTGTGGTGTCGTTCAGGTCAGCCTTTGGCTAACCTTAACTAACCATCAACCGGTTTTACGCTTCAGCTAACATTTTCTGGCCTGCTTCAATAGCGTCTTCAATAGTACCTTTAAGGTTGAAAGCCGCTTCAGGAAGATGGTCAAGCTCGCCATCCATGATCATGTTAAAGCCTTTAATGGTATCTTTAATATCTACCAGTACGCCAGGTATACCTGTAAACTGCTCAGCAACGTGGAACGGCTGAGAAAGGAAACGCTGAACGCGGCGTGCACGAGATACAACAAGCTTATCTTCCTCGCTTAATTCTTCCATACCAAGGATCGCGATGATGTCCTGTAGCTGCTTGTAGCGCTGTAGAATCTCTTTAACCCTTTGTGCGCAGTCGTAATGCTCGTTACCAAGAATATATGGAGAAAGTATCCTTGAAGTTGAATCAAGAGGGTCAACCGCAGGGTAAATACCAAGCTCGGCAATTTTACGTGAAAGTACTGTTGTAGCATCAAGGTGGGCAAATGTTGTAGCCGGCGCCGGGTCAGTTAAGTCATCCGCAGGTACATATACCGCCTGTACTGATGTAATTGAACCTTTTTTAGTTGATGTAATACGCTCCTGCATAGCACCCATCTCTGTAGCAAGTGTAGGCTGGTAACCTACCGCAGACGGCATACGGCCAAGTAGTGCCGATACCTCTGAACCTGCCTGGGTAAAACGGAAGATGTTGTCAACGAAGAAAAGAACGTCTTTTCCTTGTCCGTCACCTGCACCATCACGGAAATATTCTGCAATGGTAAGGCCTGTAAGGGCAACACGCGCACGTGCTCCAGGTGGCTCGTTCATCTGTCCGAATACAAATGTAGCTTTTGATTCCCTCATGCCCGGCTTGTCAACCTTTGTAAGGTCCCATCCGCCGTTTTCCATAGAGTGTATGAATTCCTCACCATATTTAATAATGCCTGATTCAAGCATCTCACGCATAAGGTCGTTACCTTCACGTGTACGCTCTCCTACACCGGCAAATACTGAAAGACCACCGTGGCCTTTCGCGATATTGTTGATCAACTCCTGGATCAATACCGTTTTACCTACACCGGCACCACCGAAAAGACCAATTTTACCACCTTTTGCATAAGGCTCGATAAGGTCAATTACTTTGATACCTGTGAATAAAACTTCTGATGAAGTTGAAAGATCTTCAAATTTTGGAGCAGGACGGTGAATCGGAAGTCCGTTCTCGCCTGCTTTTGGCAAATCGCCAAGACCGTCAATAGCATCACCGATAACATTAAACAAACGTCCGAAAACGTCAGCACCGATTGGCACCTGGATAGGAGCGCCTGTTGCCAGAACTTCCTGCCCCCTGCTCAAACCGTCGGTAGAGTCCATTGAGATAGTACGAACCGTAGCCTCGCCTACGTGAGACTGTACTTCAAGTACCAGTTTTGAACCGTCGTTTTTAGTGATCTCTAATGAGTCATAAATTTTTGGAAGCTCAGCATTTTGTGAGTCAAACACCACGTCAACTACCGGCCCGATAATCTGTGCAACTTTTCCTATTACTTTAGACATTGCTTATGTATTTATTAAACAGCTATTTACGTTTCCTGAAAAAACCTTATTTTTTCGAGTGCAAAGATAGTTTTTTATATGGGAATTATGCAAGGGGATTTTTGAGAATTTTGGAATAAAATAATTTAGATTAGGAAAAAACAGAAAATTTTAACTCCATAAAATCTATACAAATAAGAAATACGCAATCAAAATTTACCAATCAGGCTTCACGCCAACATCAACATAAATTGAGTCATTTATTTCAAATTCTGTATCCCTATGTTTTGGTTTAACCAAATATAATTTGTTATCTGTCAATTTATAAGTCAATATCATCCTGAAATTGCCACTATTAAAATTGCCCCGTGGCGTCTCTAATTTCAAAAAATCTTCATCAACTATATAATATCCTCAAAACTCGCATTGACTACATTGTTGACATCTACATCATTGTCAATTGAAGAAAAATAAGCAAATTGTCCGGTATCAAAAAATCTTAAGTAGGAATTATTGACATAATTAATTTCTTTATTCT
>JBQGDS010000021.1:0-18170 GCA_052039185.1 Flavobacterium sp. | reverse complement strand
GCTTATATACGGTTCATACCCTATTGAACTTAACAGGTGTACGATCTGCTTCAGGGTAACCTGATCAGGATTGAAGATAATCCGTGTTTTCTTCTCCGGGAAATTAACCAGTGAGCTACTGATACCTTTGCTCAGTCGGCTCAGGTTCTCCAGTAGCCATATACAGGAACTACAGTGTATATGAGGAATATACAGGGTAACAATATGTGTTGCTTCTTCCTTAAAATCAAGAAGTCTCTCAACAATAGTTTCATTGTCAAGAAAATCATATTTACCCTTAATATCCTGTGGTGTTGCGCCGGGCGCACTCTCCAGGGTGTAGTAATCGGTCAGCCCATTCAGGCTGAAAATCTCATATACGGTTTTACAGCCGTTGCAACAAAAAGACTTTTCATCAAATACAATTTCTTCTCTTTTTGTAACAGCTAAACCGCAATGATAGCAATTTTGCTCGTTCATAATCTGCTCATATTATACCTATGACAAAGTTGCGCCAGATGCAAAAAATAAAACATGATATTTATCATCTGCCTACATTTTTGTAACTTTGTGCAGTAAAATTCCCCTTGTATGAGTAAATGTGAACAATGTATAGTTAGGCAGTTCAGTTCTTTAAAAGCGCTGAACAAGGAGGAATTGCTTAGAATTGCCGATTGTAAGACTTCTTACATTATTAAGAAAGGTGAACCGGTTTTCAGCGAGGGTGAAACAGTTAACGGTATCTTCTGCATAAAAGACGGCGTGTGCAAAATGACCAAGCTGAGCGCTAACGGAAATGAGCAGATATTAAAGCTTATTGCCAAAGGCGAATTGTTGGGCCAGCGTTCTATGATTAGTGATGAGCCTGTAAACCTTAGTGCTGTGGCCATTGAAGATATGGAGGTTTGCTTTATCCCTAAAAGCGAGATCATGCAGTTTTTTAACCAGAACAACCAATTCTCCATGAATGTGATGAAAGCGATATGCGGTGACCTTAAGGAAGCTGACGATCACCTGGTAGCTATGGCGCAGAAACCTGTAAAACAGCGCCTGGCTGAAACACTACTTTACTTATATGATACTTTTGGCGTTAATGAGGATAACAGCCTGAACATAAAACTTTCGCGTGAAGAAATTGCCGGTATGGTGGGTACTGCCACCGAAAGCTGCATCCGTATGCTTTCTGACCTTAATAAGCAGCAGGTCATTGAGCTTTCAGGTAAAAAAATTACAATCAAAGACCGTAAAAAACTGGCAGAGCTGGCTACTAAATAACCAGCCCTGCTAACTTTTATCTTAATTATTCCCTGATTTCCTTTTTTCCGGCCTGATGATCATTCGTAATGACTGGTCTTTGGAGAAGTATGCCGTCATCCAGTTGTAAAAAGTGGTAATCCTGTTTCTATAACTAATGAGCGACATAAGGTGAATGAACAGCCACATTAACCACGCAATAAATCCTTTAAAGTGCATTTTAGGCTTAGGCAGGTCAACAACCGCCTTGTTCTTGCCAATTATAGCCATTGAGCCTTTATCATGGTATGTAAAGGGTTTAAGGGTTTCGCCTTTAACCATACGCTTAAAGTTTTTGGCAAGTAGTATACCCTGCTGTATAGCAACCTGTGCCACCTGAGGATGCCCTTCGGGGAAAGAGCTGTCAGTTAGCTGAAGGCATGTATCGCCAAGGGCATAAATATTAGTAGTCCCTTTTACTTTATTATGCTCATCAACTACCATGCGCCTGCCTCTTCCGTAACACTCTTCAGGTATGCCTTCAAAAGTTTTCGCGCTTACGCCGGCCGCCCATATCAGGTTTTTTGACACAATAGTCTCCCCTGTATGAAAATGTACCGTATCATCTTTATAATCAACCACGCGTGTATTCAGCTTCACTATAACACCCATTTTGGTAAGAGCGTTCAGTGTGTCTTCCTGAGATTTTTTGCTCATAGGCCCCAATAGCGCATTACCGCCATCTACAAGATAAATATTGCTCACAGTTGTAGAAAGTTCAGGATACTCTTTACGTAGTATGCCATTCTTCATTTCGGCAAACATGCCTGAAATCTCTACACCTGTAGGACCTCCACCGGCAACTACAATATTAAGGTATTTGCGACGCTCACGGCTGTTTTTGCATATTGCCGCTTTTTCCATTCGCTGTAAAAGCTTATTACGCATTTCAATAGCATCGTTAAGCGTTTTCATAGGTATGGCGTTCTTCTTTACGTTTTCCATACCAAAATAGCTTGTTTCGGCACCCGTGGCAAAAACCAGGTAATCATAATCCAGCTCGCCGTTATGCAGAATCACTTTGTTTTCGGCAGTATTAACTGAAAGCAGCTCCCCAAGCCTGAATTGTACATTGTCTTTACGGAACAAACGCCTGAATGGATAACTTATACTTGATGGTTCCAGAAAAGCCGTGGCAACCTGATATATGAGTGGTGGAAAAAAGTTATAATTGTTTTTGTCTACTAAGGTTACTTTATAATCTTTTGTGTCGCCAAGTTCGCGGGCAAGGTTTATTCCTGCAAAGCCTCCCCCTATTATAACTATTTTCATGAGTGGTTGTGGTTTTTCCCTGACATTAATCAGGTGTTTTAGCACTTATAAATTTACGGAAATAATCATTGCTTAACAATGACATTTAAGCACATAAACTAAGATTTATGAAAACTTTGGGTTTTATATCTGTAAGTTAATCTTTACTCAAAACCTGGATTAAAATACATATTTCAAAGATTATAGTAATGTTAATATTATAGCATTTCAACAAGGGCGTGTATAACTTTATGGGTATAATACTTACAATTATGAAAAAGCTGTTTAATAAACAATCCTTTAAAAATGGTTTCAAAATAGTAAAGAACACAGTACAGGGTTTTATGGATGATAAGGGAATGAAGCTGAGTGCATCATTATCTTATTATACTGTGTTCTCAATGGCGCCTATGCTATTGCTAATTATTTCCCTTGCCGGTGCTTTTTTTGGTCGTGAAGCCATTGAAGGCCGCGTGTTTGAAGAAATAAACGGACTTGTAGGCGCACAGGCTGCTGCCCAGATACAGGAAATAATAACTAACCTGGAACTTTCGGGTAAAACAACCATCTCTGTAGTTATTGGTGCAATAACGTTGGTAATAGGTGCTACAACTGTTTTTGGCGATATACAGGATTCAATTAACATGATTTGGCGTGTAAAGGCAAAACCTAAAAAAGGCTGGGTAAAATTGCTAAAAGACAGGTTGCTGTCAGGATCTATAATAGTAGGTCTTGGTTTTTTATTGATTGTATCATTAATAATAAACGGTGCTGTCCTGGCACTAAGTGATGTACTTAAACAACATTTTCCTGATACTACCGTGATTGTATTTAACATTATTAATATCGCAATAACCTTTGGTGTTATTACTGTACTTTTTGGCGTGATATTCAAGGTATTGCCCGATGCAAAAATTGCATGGAAAGATGTGCGCGCAGGCGCTTTTTTTACCGCCTGCCTTTTCCTGCTGGGACGTTATCTTATAGGGTTGTACATTGAAACCACAGCAGCGGGGTCTCCTTATGGAGCAGCAGGATCAATTATAGTGATATTGCTTTGGGTATATTATACAGCAGCCATATTATACCTGGGCGCAGAGTTTACCCGCGTATATGCCGATCACATAGGCGCGCATATAGAACCATCAGAATATGCGGTATATGTAGAACAGCATGAAAAAGAACGCTCCGACGTAAAGGTGATACCTCCAAGGGCTGAGGAGGCTAAATAATAAGCCAATAAAAAAGCTCCCGTACAGGATTGTGCGGGAGCTTTTTTAGTTTTATAACGTTTTAAATTTAATGAGGTTGATGGCTCGAACCATCTACCTTATTTATTTTTTCTACCTTATCTTTCCAGTATTGCATTAGTGTAAAGGCTACAATAGCTGCTGCTGCAGTACCTTCAATAGCAAGGCCAATACCAAATTCAGCTACCGATGGTTCTCCTCCGCCAAAAATGTAATTTGTAGCAAGTGCATGCAGGTACTCTTCCCCGCCCCTCATTTCAATATAAAATAGTAGTGCAAATAATGAGAGGAACAAACTTACCAAAGCTGTAAATAATGCCGAAAAAAGGTTCGTAAGGTATCCGTCAATATGGTCATTGTGATTCTGCATAATGGTACGGTTAACGCCATAAATAACAAATACAAAGTTCAGCAGCCTTAAATATACCTGGTCAGCCAGTCCCAAAGCCTCCATAAGCAGGAAAAAGAGTGCAATTCCTATAAAAATAATAGTACCGTTTAGTAATATTCTTGATTTTTTCATGATGTATAAAAATGGTTAGTACTATAAAATTAATCACAGCATTTTAAAACCCACAGGCAATTAATAAAAGTTTAATAGTATGATACAATTGCTGTTACATTTAAACCAGAGTTATTAAAAATATAAGATTTCTTTAGGAAAAAATATTTTGCAGCGATAACTTCATTTTCTAATTTTAGTAGGTTAAATACTATTATATGCTTGTAGACAAACGCGTACCTCTTAAATACCTTTTTCATAAAATAAAATACGAATTATTGATAACCTGTATAATAGGTATAATAATTCATTTTTTTACAGAAGAATTTTACACCTACCTGCCCGAAATGCCACTAACCATAGCTACCTTTTTAGGTACGGCAATTTCGGTATTGCTTTCTTTTAAAATGAGCCAGTCGTATGACAGGTGGTGGGAAGCGCGCAAAATATGGGGCGCTATTGTGAATGATTCACGTTCACTTGTATTACAGTTACAGGCTTTCCTGAAAAATGAAAATAAAGATGAAGTAGTAAAAAAAATAGCCTACCGGCAAATTGCATGGTGCTACTCACTTGGGCAGTCATTACGTGGGCTGCCTCCGTTAGAAAATTGTGGTGAACTCTTATCTGACCAAGACAGGAGGAATCTTGAAATTATTAAGAATAAGCCACTGGGCATACTTCAACTGAATGTAGAAGATCTAAGCACAATGCGCAGTCAACAGGCACTGAGTGAGTTTGAACATGTACAGCTTAATAGTACCTGTGTACGTTTTTCCGACAGCATGGGCGCAGCCGAACGGATAAACTCTACGGTATTCCCTACTACGTACAGAATGTTTCTGCATTTTACAATATATCTTTTCATTGCTATTCTTTCCATCGGGCTTAAAGGAGTTATGCTGGTGTATGAAATTCCGCTATTATTACTTATTGCCACCGTATTTTTTATGCTTGAAAAAACAGCCTATCACCTTCAGGATCCGTTTAAGAACAGGCCAAGCGATATATCTGTAACAGCCATAGCCCGCACTATTGAAATAAACCTGAGACAGCTTATTAAGGAAGAAGATGTGCCGGAACCAATTACAAAAGATGAGTTCTATATAATGTAGGATGGATTAAACCTTTTAAAGTAATTTTAGTCCAAACCCTAAACGCAATACAGCTTGCAGGACGAAAAGGCATTTATAGCACAGTTACTTAATCCGGAAACACAGAATGTGGCTTTCAGGCAGCTTGTATCGCAATACAGCAGGCCATTGTACAGCCATATACGTACCATAGTCATTAATCATGACGATGCCGATGATGTACTTCAAAACACTTTTATCAAGATTTTCAGCAACCTGAAAGGCTTTAAAGGCGAAAGCAAGCTGTTTTCATGGATGTACAGGATAGCGACGAATGAGGCTATCACTTTTATAAACCAGAAAGCCAAAAAGTCTGGTATAAGCAGTGAAGAATTACAGCAAAAGGTATTGGAAAGGCTTCCTGCCGATGAGTATTTTGAGGGCGATGAACTACAGATCAGGCTTCAGAAGGCGGTAGCATCGTTACCTGAAAAGCAGCAGCTTGTTTTTAAAATGAAGTATTTTGAAGAAATGAAATACGAAGATATATCCGAAATACTGGGTACATCGGTAGGTGCTTTAAAGGCATCCTATCATCATGCGGTAAAAAAAATTGAAGAATATATAAACAGCCATTAAACCTTTGGCAATTAATTGAGTCATAACACCATGAAGCATTTTAGTTTAGATAACAACCCTAAAATAAAACCGGGATTTAAAACGCCTGACGGGTATTTTGACAACCTGGCCGACAGGATAATGCAGCAGTTACCTGAAAACAGCGAAGTAAAAGTACTGCCGCTTTACCGCAGGGCAAAGGTATGGGTATCCGGCGTGGCAGCTATACTGGTAATAGCACTGGGGCTTACTTTTTATTTCAGGTTAAGCGCTACAACAAAACAACCTGACGACAGCGCTATAGAAAACTATCTGGTATACCATGCAGGGCTTAACTCGTATGACCTGATGCAAAACCTTGACCAGTCTGATATACAGGAGCTTGAGAAGTCTATAGCTATTAATGACGATGCTTTAGAAGATTATTTATATAACCAGGATATAATAGCCGAATAATGATGATGAAACTGAAATACATATTACCGTTTTTACTGCTATGTACCATAACGGTATTTGGCCAGGGGAATAAAGAAAAAAGAGAACAGATTAAAGCCCTGAAAGTATCCTTCTTTACTACTGAGCTTAACCTTACTAGTGATGAAGCTGCAAAATTTTGGCCGGTATACAATGTATACGACGAAAAGAACTTTACCGTGAGGCACGGAAAAATACGCCAGATAATAAAAAAGATTGAGGAACTGGGTGATACTATATCTGAAAAAGAGGCTGCTTCTTATTTAAGCCAGCTTGAAGATGCCGAGGAAGAATTACTAAACCTGCGGAAAAAGCTTACCGATGATCTTAAACCTATAATAGGCCCTGTAAAAGTACTCAAGCTGCGCAAGGCTGAAGATGATTTTAATAAAAAGCTCCTTGCAAAATACAAGGGCAGGAAAAGATAGTTTGTTTAAAATTGGTTACTTATTAGTTTAAAAAAGGGAATGGATAAACCATTCCCTTTTTTTATTTCAGTTTCAGGCGTATTATCTTTTTATTTCCCGCCGCTACTGCTGTTTTATTATCAATAAACCGTATAGTATGTAAAGAGGTATCATCATATATCTTTTTCCAGTTTGCACCTCTGTCCCAGGAATAATAAATACCCGATGGGCCTACTGTAACCAGTTCGTTCCCTCCGCTTTCCGGTACAAACTGCACACAGGATGCATATCCAAAGGCTGTTTTATCAGCCACAATTTTCCATGTTTTACCTCCGTCTTCGGTCAGCATTTTATTTGCCGTTGTATTGTCAGGATCGGTATAATCGCCACCTACGGCAAAGCCAACCTCCGCATCATAAAAATCAACGGAGAAAATCCCTGTAGACTCATATTTTTGCACAATTGGCGTATCATATATTTTCCATGACAACCCCTTATCAGCCGATGCAAACACCCTTGATTTTTTACCTCCCGAAACCATCCATACGTTATCGCCTTCAATTTCAAGATTTGTGTTGCTGGCCGCAAAAGCAGCCTCGCCTTCAGCAACAGTAGGCAATTTGAGACATGATATTTTTTTCCAGGTGTCGCCGCCATCTTCAGTTGTAAGTACCGAAAGGCATTCATTTACAGGATCGCCCATAGCCATCCCCTGTTTATTATTGCGAAATTTCATGCTGTCATAAAAAACACGTTCACCGGTTTCGGTATATACAAGCTTATTTTTACGGCCGTCTTTTGAAATTTTATAAAGTAAAGCAGGTGTACCGGCATTCAGTATAAAAACGGCATCATCTGTTTTTGCGATTGCCCTAAACTCAGGGAACAAAGTATCTTTAGCCATAATACCACTAAAATTGGCACCACCGCTCAGGCTCATGTAACCATATTTACCTCCAGATCCTGCATACCAGGCTTTATCACCATCTATTTCAATAGCACGTATGCTTATTTCATCCTGCAAAAGGGTATCGGCTGTAACCGATGCAAAAGATGCTTTATATTCAGGTTTTTCCTTACACGAAAATACTATCGGGATAAACAGCAATAGTAGAAATTTCTTCATTATATGGTGGTTTTACGCTAAGATAATAAATACAACCCGGATGCTGCCCGATTTTAAGATTTTATATATTTACAGAAAATTCGCATCAATGAAAAAGCTATTCATATTGTTTATTATGCTGTTATCTACCGGTTCGCAGGCACAGCATAACTTTAACCGCTACCGAAATCATCAGGTGCAATCTGCTGTTTTTAATAGCGTAAGAGACATTACCGTGCTTCTCCCGGTAAACTATGACCGTGACAGCGGCAGGAAATACGAAGTATTGTATGTACTTGATGCACAAAACGACAAGCTTTTTAACCTGGCAACATCAATGGCTGATTACCTGGACGGCAATAATTTTATCCCAACAATAATTGTAGGGATAAAATCAACAGACCGCTGGAACGAATTTATTGCAAAGCCTAAACACCAGGAAACTATTGATATGGTGCTTGGCCATTTCGGCAAAGATTATAAATTTGGCAATGCTGATGTGCTGGCCGAACATCTTGAAAAAGAACTATTCCCCTTTATAGAAAAAAATTACCGTACACTACCCAGAAGAATTGGTATAGGCCACTCGCTGGGCGGCACATTCCTTACTTACTGTACAGTTACCCATCCGCAATTATTTGATGCAACTATATGCATTTCACCCAACCTTATTTTTGATAAAGAATCGATGCTGGAAAATGTAATGGCTTTTAAGAATACCGAACCGGCAATTAATGCTTATAACTTTATTGCTTATGGCAGGAATGATGACTATGAAACCCGCTTTTATCCCGGCACACAAAAGGCAATTAAAGCATTTGAAGAGTACAGGAAAGACGGAATTATATTTAACCACAGCGAGTTTACCGATGCCAACCACGCGTCTGTACTTCCATTGGGAATGGCTGCCGGTATTGCTGATTACTACGCTACAATGTACTTAAATGCCCCTAACCTAATTGCTTATTATGATGCAATGATAAAACAAAAAGCAATTACACTAACTGCCGATGATGCAAATGTACTTGCCTACAACTGTTTTTACCAGGATAAATTTGATGATGCCATACAGGTTATGGCGTGGGCATTAAACAAATTCCCGGACGACAGTAATCTGCATGACAGCATGGGCGAATTTCAGGAAAAGAAAAAAAATATGCCGGAAGCAGCTAAATACTATCAAAAAGCCATAACACTGCTTAGAAAGAAAAAAGCCTCGCTGGACAGCAAAGCTTTTAACGAAAAAATGGATTACTGTAACAATAACCTACAAAGGGTTTCGGGCAAGTAGCTAAACGCTCCTGCCCTTCCCATCAAGCATGTATATCCATATCATGCGTGACAGCCTGAAGTTAAATGTACTGAACAGGACTGCGAACAGGGCAATAAGCATGACAATAGAAATATAACTTTTAGTGAAGAATTGCGCTATAACAAACACTGCTACCATTTCGGCAACGGTAAGCGCATAGCTTACATACATTGACCCGAAGAAGTATCCCGTTTCTTTTTCGAATTTATGCCCGCAATGAGGACAATTGTGATTCATGTGCGGCATGCGAAAAAGTAGTGGATTTCCTTTTTTGTCAAACACCTGGCCTTTGCTGCATTTAGGGCATTTTTCCCCGAAAATATCTACTATAACTGACATGGTTCTTTTTTTATTCAAAGGTAGCCATGCACGTAAAAATAAGTATTGTGGTATTTACGCAGCTTTTTGTACTTTTAGGACATTACATATAAACTTATGAAAAACATAGCTGTATTAAATATAAACAGGTTCAGTAAATCAAATCTGGAAGGTTTTCACGCCAACACATTGGAAAATCATCTTATTACAGCACATAAGGATATCGTAAACCCACATTCGCACAACTTTTTCGTTTCGGTATTATTTACACATGGCAGTGGCATACACGAAATTGATTTCAACAGCTACGAGGTAAAACCCGGAGCGCTGTTTTTCCTTAATCCGGGACAAACACACCATTGGGAACTTTCGGCAGATACGGCAGGCTATATATTTTTACATACACAGGATTTTTATGACCTGCACTACCGCAAACAGGGCATACATGATTATCCTTTTTTTTACAGCCAGCACACCTCTCCTTGTTTGTATCTTAATGATGATGAGCAGATATCTTCATTATTTGCACAGGTATTGCAGGAATATGAATCAGAACAGCCGCTTAAAGAACAAAAACTGCTTGCCCTTGCCGAGATGGTGTATATTGAAAGTACGAGGCTGTATATACAACACATCAGTACCGAAACCGGCAATCGTAACAATTACTACCTTAAGTTCCGGCAGATGGAAGATTTAATTGAAAAACATTTCAGGGAAATAAAGTCTCCCGGCCAATATGCTGAGATGATGAATATAAGCTCCAAGCACCTTAACCGTATTACACAGCAGGTAGCTAGTAAAACTGCAGGCGACGTAATACTGGAACGTGTAATACTCGAAGCAAAAAAGCAATTTGTACTGCAAACATCCAGCCTTAGCGAAATAGCATATACGCTTGGATATGATGACTATGCATATTTCTCAAAACTATTTAAAAAGAAAGCAGGCGAAACACCCGGCAGCTTTATAAAAAAATACCGCCGTTAGTTTTGGGGCTGTAAATTAAGCTTACTGTTCTTCCGGCTGAAGCCAAAGTAAATAAGCAGGCCTATCAACAGCCATATGGCAAAATATATCCAGTTCCAAACGCTAAGTTCAGCCATCATATAAAGACAGCAAATAAGTCCTAATAAAGGTATAAGTGAAAGATTTTTCCTGTAGGCCCATACAGTAAGCGCTATAAGCGAAAACAAAAATATCCACATTGGTATTTTGTGCTTAAACAAGGTAAAACCGCTTTCGTATTTAAGGCTTTCGGCAATAGGAAGCTCGTCAACAAGTGCTTTATATTTAATCTCATCACTATGATATGTACCTAATATTTGCTCTAAATCCTGGTTTCCGTTTGCAACATCTCTGGCAAGTAATGAATTATAAACCAGGTCGGCTTCCTGCCTGGTTAATGATGTTACAATAGTTGCCGGCGAGTTTATCTGTGTTTCATTGGTTAAAAAAGCCATAGTCGCTTTTTTATTTACCGTAAACGATAAAACCAGTCCTGTAACCAGCAGCAATGGCATTATGTACTTTGAATTAATATATGGCGTCCTGAATTTACCACGCGGAATATTAGGCCTGTTTTGCAGCACTAATACGCCTGCGCACACAAGCACAAAAGCAAACAATGTACCTATACTGCACAAATCAGTTACCATGGTGAGGTTAAGGAATAATGCAGGAACAGCTACAACAAAACCTGTAACTATGGTAGCATAGGATGGGGTTTTAAATTTAGGATGCACTTTTGAGAAACGCTTTGGCAGCAATCCGTCGCGGCTCATGCTCATCCATATCCTTGGCTGGCCCATCTGGAAAACAAGCAATACGCTTGCCATTGCTACAACTGCGCTTACAGCTATAATACCGCTCATCCAGGTTAAGTCCAGTTCATGGAAAACATACGCCAGCGGGTCGCCCACGTTAAGCTGGTTGTAGCGCACCATACCCGTTAGTACAAGGGCAATTATTACATACAGTACTGTACATATTATTATAGCCCACATCATACCACGTGGCAGGTCGCGCTGTGGGTTTTTACACTCTTCGGCAGTAGTTGATATGGCATCAAATCCTATGTAAGCAAAGAAAACCGCACTTACACCCTTCAGCACACCGCTTACACCGTTTGGTGCAAAGGGATCCCAATTAGTAGTATCAACATAAAATATACCTACTGCAATAACAAGCAAAATGATACATAATTTTACTACCACCATAAGGTTGCTGGCATTACGCGATTCTTTCATACCACGGTATACCAGTGCTGTGATAATAATTATAATCAGCAGTGCAGGCAGGTCGGCCACCAGGTGAAATGATCCTATAACCGGCGATGTTGTCCAGGCAGTATAGGCATCCTGTAGCCCGCTATCAAGATTAGTAAAAGCTTTACCACCCTGCATTAATGCTGTGGCTTCGCTATATCCGTTAGAGGCTGTGAGATAGTCCATTTGTATCCACTGGGGTAGGTGTATACCTCCGCTTTCGAGGAGTCCTGTAAAATAATCACTCCAGGATATGGCTACGGTTATATTGCCTATGGCATATTCCATAATGAGCGCCCAACCTATAATCCAGGCAATCAGCTCACCAAATGCTACATACGAATATGTATAGGCACTGCCCGATACCGGAACCATTGATGCAAACTCTGCATAAGCAAATGCTGCAAAACCACAGGCAAGCGCCGTAAAAAGGAAAAGGAATATTACAGCAGGGCCGCCATCGGCACTGGCTTTTCCTATAGTACTGAAAATTCCCGCGCCAATTATTGCCGCAATCCCGAATGCTGCCAGATCCCTAACACTCAGGTGCCTGCCTAATGACTGGTGTCCGTCGGCATTATTCTCTACCTGGTTTAAAATATCTTCAACTTTCTTTTTACGGAATAAACTTTTCAATGCCATTTATGATTTTGTTATGAACCGCTTGCGTAATTTAGCGGTATCAACAAATATAAAAAAAGTTACAATAGTTTAACATAACATTTGTTTTTTCATAGATTTTCCATATATTCTGTTTAATAAGAATTTTCTATACAACGATAGACAAATACAATTACTAAACGTTATAAATAAAAACTATTGACTTTATCTTTGTCATGTAAAAAATTAATAACCATTTAAAAATAAAATCATATGTCATTAGTTGGAAAGAAATTCCCGAATATCGCAGTTGACGCAATGTCTGAAATGGGTGACAACCTTAAAATAAACATTTACGAAGAAGCAGTAAATAACAAAAAGAAAGTATTGCTTTTCTGGTATCCTAAAGATTTCACTTTTGTATGTCCTACCGAGCTTCACGCTTTCCAGGCTGCACTTGGCGAATTCGAAAAAAGAAATACCGTTGTTATAGGTGCATCATGCGATACTAACGAGGTACACTTTGCATGGCTTAACACACCTAAAGATAATGGTGGTATAGAAGGTGTAACTTACCCTATACTTGCTGATACTAACAGGAACCTTGCTAACATTCTTGGTATTCTTGATATTGAATCTACAAGCTACAATGATGATACAGATACTGTACTTATCGAAGGTTCAAACGTTACTTACAGGGCAACCTACCTTGTAGATGAAGACGGAAAAATATTCCACGAAAGCGTTAACGATATGCCACTTGGCCGTAATGTAAACGAATACCTAAGGCTTATTGATGCTTACACTCACGTACAGGTTAAAGGCGAAGTTTGCCCTGCTAACTGGGAAGAAGGAAAAGAAGCTATGACAGCCGACCGTAAAGGCGTTGCTTCGTACCTTACAAACAACTAATAAACAAACGTAATACACCTAAATCATGTTACAGGAATTAGAAAGAGATAATTTGGCCGATATTGTTGCCGGGGAGCCTGTAGTGGTTGTGCAATACTCAGCCGGATGGTGTGGCAACTGCAGGATCATGAAGCCGAAGTTCAAGAAAATGGCTTCGGAAAATGAAAATGTGACGTTTGTAATAGCTGATGCCGAAAATTTCCCTGAAAGCCGCAAGCTGGCCAAGGTAGATAACCTGCCTACATTTGCGACTTTCCGAAATGGAACACTTGTAAATCAGGTACAAACAAATAAAGTTGAAGTTTTAACCGATCTTGTCAATGAAATTACCCGTAATTAAGCACCTGACCCAGTTTATTGAAGATAACGACCAGGACTATGTTATTGAGGCCCTGGAAGTACTGGAAGCACTTACTGAAGTTCCATCATTAAAAGATGAGGAGCTTGATGTAGTGGGCGAACTGATATCAAACATGTATGGTGCCCTTGAGGTAAACAAAATGATAAAAGACGGAATGGACAAAAAAGAGGCGCTGAATGCTTTTATGATGCGTGTACTTGGAGCCATAGACAAATAGGCCTTACCAAAGGCCAAACACAATGAAAAAGCCGGTGCATGCACCGGCTTTTTTTATACTACACGCTGTGTTTTAATTGCTTCTACCCATTCGTCACGGTTACATACCGAGCAACAGGCTGTAGTAGGTTCAAGCTGCTGCACATTTGCACAAAACGTACAGGCGTATATACCTGATTTGGCAATCGTTTTGCTTTTCATATAAAACAGTTGCGGGCGTATAGGCAGGCCATATTTTATGTCTTCATCTTTATAAAAATATACGCTTATAGCTCCATTGGTTTCTATGTATGCGTTTCTCACCTGCCCCAGGTGCTCTATTGAGCGTAATCGTAATTCGGTAAAAAACTCATCTTTTGCAAGGTCCTCCTTTTCAAATCCTGATAAGGAAAACTGACCGTCTTCAATTATGCAGTGTGTTTTGCCTTCAATAAAGTTTTCAAATCGTTTGCTTTTGCCCAGCAGCCATGTAACGGCGCGGTACATGGTTAGTATTACCATAAAAACCATAATGGCAGGTACAAGCCCCACATCTTCATAGAACATAGGGTCGCCAGCTGCCGATCCTAACGATATAATAATAACAACCTCAAAAATTGACAACTGCTTTACCCCTCTCTTACCTGCAAACTTCAGCGTGAGGAGTACCACGATAAACATTATCACGGTACGGAACAGTACTTCAGCCAGAAATTCTACAGGCAGGTCGTTAAACAACAGCCTGCGCCACTCAAAAATATCTTCCATTATATGCCTTTTTCCTTATTAAAAGTACTAAAAGTTTTACAGCTTTATTACTCCCCTTAACAAACATTAAGACAAGTTTAGGCTAGCCTTATATGTTGCCCCACAGCACAATAATTAATTTTACAGTAATTAAATCTAACAACTAAAAATTAATTATTATGAGCAAGAAAGTAGCAATACTGGCAACTAACGGCTTTGAAGAATCGGAACTGTCATCACCAAAAGAAGCTCTTGAGCAACAAGGCTGGACAGCACACATTGTAAGCTCGGAAAGTGGCAGCATAAAGTCATGGTCTGGTAAAGACTGGGGAAAAGAATATAAAGTGGATAAAACGCTTAGTGAAGTATCATCAGGCGATTATCATGCACTGGTAATTCCGGGTGGTGTTATAAACCCCGATAAGTTAAGAATAGATGAAAAAGCAGTGGCATTTGTAAAATCATTCTTTGATGAAAAAAAACCGGTTGCAGCCATATGCCACGGGCCACAGGTACTTATAAACGCAGAAGTGGTAGAAGGCAGAAAAATGACATCGTATCAGTCCGTAAAAATTGACCTGAAAAATGCCGGCGCTAATTGGGTTGATGAAGAGGTAGTAGTTGACAACGGTTTAGTGACAAGCCGTACACCTGATGACCTGCCTGCATTCAATAAAAAAATGGTTGAAGAAATTAAAGAAGGTAAACATGAGCTACAGCACAGCTAAACCATGCCTGCCGTGAACCGGAAAAGCTTTTATGCAATGCGCATGAAAGCTTTTTCTTTTTATATTTATCAAAAGTAAACGTATGAAATCAATATTATTTTTAATCATATCTGTATTCACATTAAATATGAATGCACAACTGAAACCGATAGCCTATAAAGATGGTACCCAAAAACTGAATGGCTTTGCAATAGCACCCGGAAAACCTGCTAAAGGAAAACCAGGCATATTGATACTGCCAGCCTGGAAAGGTATTGATAAACATAGTAAAAATGTAGCTGCAGAATTATCCAAACTGGGGTATCATGCATTTATAGCCGATATTTATGGTGAAGGAAACTATCCTGCCGACACAAAACAAGCTGGCGAACGGTCAGGTTATTATAAAAACCATCCTGAAGAATATCAAAATCGTATAAAACTGGCATTAGACCAACTTATAAAAGCCGGAGCCGATGCCAAAAATATTGTTGTTATTGGGTATTGTTTTGGTGGTACGGGTGCGCTTGAAGCAGCCCGTGGCGAGTTGCCGGTAAAAGGTGTGGTTTCATTTCATGGTGGCTTGGGCAAGGATGCTGCCCGCAGCACAAAAGCTATTGCTGCAAAGGTTTTAGTACTGCATGGAGCAGATGACCCGTATGTACCTCAAAAAGATATTGAGGCTTTCCAGAAAGAAATGCGTGATGCCAAAGCCGACTGGCAGATGGTATATTACGCTAACGCCGTACATGCCTTTACCGAGAAAGAAGCCGGCAATGACAACTCTAAAGGTGCTGCCTACAATGAAAAGGCTGATAAGCGCTCATGGGAACACTTGCTTGTATTTTTAAATGAAATATTTAATTAGTATAAAAAGGTGTTATACAGCCCTTCTTTTATTTTTTGGAACTCTTTCAGCCATTGCACAAACGTATGATGCTAATGATAAACCTGTATTTAAAACAGTAAAAGACAGTACTTACCATGCACACTTCGAAAAACTTAAAAGTTTGTATATAGGATATCTGGACAGTCCTGAAGTAAAAGCAGCTACGGAACTACTACACAACTACAAAAACAAATGGCGATATGCTTATGATGGTGATATTAAAACTCTGGGAAAAGACCAGGGTGGCTTAAATTGGATATCGAAAAACCTTCATAAAACAAAGTTTGAAAGCTTTGAAGCTGCCAAACAGGAACATTATAATGTAGTGCAGGCACTAACAGAAGCAGGAAAAACAAAAGGAAACCGGGAGTATGATGACTATAATATTAAAATGATGAAAATTTATGGCGCGCAAATGTATATTGACATGTACACAGAAGTCAGGCAGCAGTATCCTGAAAAATTTTAATTTCACTTTGTATTTATAGTTTTACTGCAAAAATTAATTTTTTTTAATAGTTTTAGCTTCTAAACACCAGCTAAACTATTTTATGGGGAAACATTTACTCCGCAACGATACCGAATGCCAAAACTGTGGCCGCACTGTAGAGCAGAAATACTGTCCTAACTGCGGACAGAAAAACACTGAAACACGGCAGTCGTTCCATCATCTTTTCACGCACTTCATTGAAGACTTTACGCATTATGACGGCGCTTTCTGGAAAACTATAAAATACCTGCTTTTTCGCCCTGCAAGGCTCACAAAAGAATACCTTATTGGTAAAAGGCAGGCTTATGTAGCGCCTGTCAAACTGTATATTTTTATAAGTTTCCTTACTTTTTTAATTATCTCAATGCTGCCATCGGCAAATGAGGATAATAATTTAATAAGTGCAGATATTAAATCAGTTACAAAAACTCCCGATAAAATAAAGCAGCCACAACTGGATAAAGTTGAAGATGTGTACCCAAATTTTCTCAACATCAGCACTGTTGATTACAGGATAGAAAATCCTATTGGCTATAAATCAGTTCAACAGATGGATTCAATTGAAGCTACTAAGCCTGACTCGTTACAGCTAAATGGTGTAAAACGTAAAATGGCCATTAAACTTATTAAGCTTTATGAACACAATACTGCGAGTGATGTAGGCAATAAGTTTGCCTCATCTTTTGGGCGCAACCTTCCTAAAGCTTTATTTTTCTACCTGCCTGTATTTGCTTTCTGGTTATGGTTGTTTCACGGTAAAAAACGCTGGTATTTTTTTGATCACGGTATTTTTACCCTGCATTATTTTTCTTTCCTGTTACTTACAACAACATTACTTTTCCTAGTACGATCTTTCGCCCTGCTTATTGAGTTGGAAGCGGTTCAAATTATAGCTTTTTCTGCCATCATAATTATAATCTTCTGGCAGGTATTTTACTTTTTCAGGGCACACAGGAAGATGTATGGCGAAAACCTGGCAATCAATGTCCTGAAAGGTATGATTATGTTTTTTATAAACATGATCTCAATAATTACAATACTTGTACTGTTTGGATTTTACACCCTATTTAACCTTCATTAATAATGAGCGGACACCTTAGACATGACAAGCAATGCGCTAATTGCGGATACACTGTGGATATAGCTTATTGCTCCAACTGCGGACAGAAAAATGTAGAAACCAGGCAGTCATTCCATCATCTTGTGGCACACTTTGCCGAAGACCTTTTTCATTATGACGGCGCTTTCTGGAAAACTGTAAAGTATCTGTTTTTCCGGCCAGCAAAACTTACCAAAGATTATCTTTCAGGTTACAGGCAGCGTTTTGTACCACCTGTAAAACTTTATATTTTTATAAGTTTTGTAGCTTTTCTTCTTATCAATATATCAGCTATTAACAATGATATTGAAATTACACCTATGG
>JBQGDS010000020.1:0-14814 GCA_052039185.1 Flavobacterium sp. | reverse complement strand
ATAAAGAATTTCCGGAAGTTTTGTTTTTATGCAGTTTTGACAACCTGAATATTTTTAGTTTTATTCTACTATTACTTTAATAACAGCGTCTTTAATAATTGCATATACGCTGTCGTTTTCCTGTGGCCGCATAATGTAAGTGCCTGTAAACTCGCCAAAGGCAGGCAGTATCATCTGGCTTCCGGATTGAAAGAAACATGGCAGCTTTAAAGACTGCCGCCCGGTTCCGTGTAATTGTATTGCCGGGTGTATATGCCCGCAAAGGTTAAAAAAACCTTCACGCACTTCGGGATAGTGGGTAAGCAATATACCGTCAAACTCCCATTCACTTACAATCCTGATATTAAGGCTGTAATAATTCGTTGGATTAATAATGTCATGGTTACCCGCAATAAGCACAATAGGGATATTGGTTTGAGACACCCATTGCTGAAACAAAAGCCACTCGTTATTCAATTCGCTGTGGAAAAGATCTCCTAAAAAACAAATAATTTCCGGTTCAAAGTAATTTACTGCATCATCCAGTTTGATAAAATTTTTATGGATAATGCCACCCGGTATTGCTGCGCCGTATTTCCTGAAATGCGATACCTTACCCAAATGTGCATCGCTGATAAGCAGCATCCGTTTTTGTACCCAGTATAACGCTCCCGAGCAATGAAGTACAAAATCGTTATTATTTATGTTTATTTCAAGGGTCATTATTTTAAAAGCATTACTTCATATAACTTGCTGTCATTTTCTTTATCCTTTCGGCCAATGTTTCGCTTGAGAGCCTCTCCCTGAGCCTGTCGGTTATTATTGGGAAACTGAAAGGCGTGGGTTTTTCACACTTTTTCCATACAATTTCCTGTTGTTGTATACGCTCAAGCGCCAGTAGTAAACGTCCTTCTTCCAATTGATGTTCAAAGGTTTCCCGATAGGCCTGTTGAAATAAAAGGTTGTCAGGCTCATAATCGCGGAACACTTCAAAAATAAGCTGGCTGCTGCTTTGCAGGTGCTTTGTTTTTACAACCTTACCGGGATAACCGGTAAATACGAGGCCGGAAATTACCGCAATATCCCGGAATTTTCGCCTTGCCATTTCGGTAGCATTCAGGCTGTTTTGTAAATCGGTATGCAGGTGCGTGGGTGTAAAAAGATCGTTATCAATAACCTGCTGCATGTCTATCTCTTTATCTGATAATAATTCAAACCCGTAGTCATTGTACGCCAGTGAAAATGTAATAGGGCTGAGGAGGCTTATGCGATATGCCATAACGCTGGCAAGTGCCTCATGCACATAACGCCCTTCAAACGGATAAAAAATAGCATGGTAGCCTTCCCTTGTCTTGAAAGTTTCAATAAGAAACTGGTTATTTGCAGGGACTATACTTTCTTTGCGCTGACGGGTAAACATTGGCTTCAGCGATTTTAACTCGCGGCTCATGCTATCAGTATTTGCAGCATAAAGTTCTTCCCTTATCAGCTCGCTCATCTGGCTTGATAGAGTAAGTCGACCGCCCATCCAACTGGCATGCAGCGCCTTTGCGCCGGGACTTGCCATTCGTACCAACACTTCCATATTGCGTACACGAACCAATTCCAGCTTACGGCCTGCAAAAATAAAAGTATCGCCGGGAGTAAGCTTTGATATAAACCATTCTTCAATACTGCCAATATACCCGCCACCTAAAAACTTAACATTCATAACAGAATCGCCCACTATGGTACCTATCTGCATCCTGTGCCGTAATGCTGTAGCTTTACTATTCACTTTAAACTTTCCGTCGGCCTCTATTTCCACTTTTTTATATTCGTCATATGCCTGCAGGCTCTGGCTGCCGCGTGTAATGAAATTCAGGCAAAACTGCCAATCGTCTTCAGTTATGCCCTGATAGCAGAAAGTCGTTTTTATTTCATTGTATATCTCAGCCGGATAAAAGCCATCGCTCACAGCAAGTGTTACAAGGTATTGCACAAGTACATCCCAGCTGTTGAGGTAAGGAACCCTGTCTTCCACCACTGTTTCCTGAACGGCACGGCGTAGGGCAGAGGCTTCAACCAGTTCTATGGCATGTGTCGCAAGAAAATAGATGGTACTGTCCTGACCCGGACGATGCCCGCTTCGGCCTGCTCTTTGCAAAAATCGCGCTACACCTTTCGGCCCACCAATCTGTATTACCGTTTCAACAGGGGCAAAGTCTACACCCAGGTCAAGGCTTGAGGTGCACACCACTGCTTTAAGCTGCTCATCCCGAATGGCCTGTTCAACCCACTGCCGGGTTTCGCGTGAAATACTGCCGTGGTGCATGGCAAGTTCTCCTGCAAATTCAGGATATTTATTAAGCAATGCCTGAAACCACAATTCACACTGTGAACGGGTATTGCAGAATATCAATGTTGTTTTACTTTTATTAATGATATTGGCGACTTCATCTACCAGGTGTAGGCCCATGTGTCCACGCCAGGGATAGGCATCCATTTTTTCGGGTATGGCAGATATTACATGTATCCTTTTATTGATATGGGCTTTTATCATTACAGAATTAGAAAGCGCATCAGTATCAGGGCCGAGCAATACATCAAGTGCCTGTTGTAAATTGCCAATAGTGGCAGATATACCCCAGATGCGTAACTGTGGCGCAACATGTTTCAGCCTGCTTAATGCCAGCTCCACCTGTACGCCGCGCTTAGTACCCAGTAGCTCATGCCACTCATCAATTATAATAGCGCCACAGGTTTTAAAGACCGATTCATAACCTTTTGATGCCAGCATAAGCTGCATACTTTCGGGTGTGGTAATAAGCAGGTCAGGCATTTTATTTTTTTGCTTTGACCGTTCGGATGCTGATGTGTCACCGGTTCGTATCCCCACCGTAAGGCCTGTTTCCAGCTCATCAGCTACACGTTCAGCTGCCTGTTTAATTTCTATGGAAAGTGCCCTTAACGGTGTTATCCATATAGCTTTCAGCCCCGGCTTATGCTTTGTTTTATAGTCAGGATTGTTTTTAATATAATCCAGTATAACGGGTATCCATAAAGCGTATGTTTTTCCACTGCCAGTAGGCGCATTGAGCAGCCCATTCTTGCCTTGTAAAAAAGCCGTCCACGTTTGTGTCTGGAACGGAAATGGCTTCCACCCCCGACTTGTAAACCAGTTTGTAGCAATATCAAAAAGCTGTTCCCTATTCAAAATTTTTGTTTTAAAGTTAAGGTTTCAAGTTCAAATTTTTGGATACACTGTTAATATCAGGCTGTGTTGAATTTCTTTATTTCGGTATCATATTTTTCAGGTCGTCAATAGTATTTGCCTCCTCTATCGTTTTGTCATGCCGCCACCGCAATATCCTCGGGAAACGGGTAGCTACACCACTTTTATGCCTGCCTGAAAACGCAATTCCCTCAAAGCCGATTTCAAACACAAGCTTTGGCGTTACGCTGCGTACCGGTCCAAAACGTTCTAGCGTGTTTTTCTTAATATAATCATCTACCATGCGGAATTCGGCATCAGTTAACCCTGAATAAGCTTTGGCAAATGTTACCAGCTCCTTACTGCCATCTTCGTTAGTTTGCCAAAGGGCGAATGTATAATCGGTAAACAGGTTGGCACGGCGGCCACTGCCACGCATGGCATAAGTGAGCACGGCATCGATACTGAATGGATCCAGCTTCCATTTCCACCAGTCGCCTTTTTTGCGCCCCACGCCGTAAGCAGAATCATTACGCTTAAACATCAGGCCTTCACTTCTTAAATCTCTTGCTTTTGCTTTTTCATGCAGTGCCTCGTTCCAGTTGCTCAACTGCATTCTTTCAGAAATCTGTAATGGCAGCTCGTGCCCTTTTATACTATCATACAGTTGTTCCAAAAGGTTGCGCCTTTCAGTATATGGCAGGCTACGAAGGTCTTCACCTTTCCATTCCAGCAGGTCATACGCACGAATTACAACCGGTGTTTTTTTAAGCAGGGCAGGAGTGACTGCTTTACGGCCAATGCGCGTTTGCAGATCGTTGAACGATCCTATGCCGCCATCGGTCCAGGGTAGAATTTCTCCGTCTATCACCGTACCGTTAGGAATAACGCCTAAAAAGCTTGCGAACTCAGGGTATTTATCGGTAACAAGTTCTTCACCACGGCTCCATACATATAACTGGTCATTGCGTACAATGGTCTGGCTGCGTATACCATCCCATTTATGCTCGGCACTCCAGTTGCTTACATCGCCCAGATCTTGTATCTCCCCTTCAACGGCGTATGCAAGGTAAAAAGGGTAGGGTTTAGAAAGGAAATCCTGTGCTTTTTCTTCCAGCACTAAATCCTGAAAGCTTATACCTGCCGGATTCCATTCTCCCATCAGCTTGTAGGCCAGTACATCTTCATCTACACCTGTTGCCCTGCTCAGCGCGCGCGTCATCAGTTTCTGGCTTACCCCAATACGAAAACTTCCCGTAATTAGTTTGGTAAACACAAACCGCTCATAATAATTAAGCGAAAGCCAGTTGTTATGCAGGTATTCCTTTTTCTCCGCATCAGTCTTTTTCTTCAGAGTAATCATTTCCCCTACAAACTCTGTCAGCGTTTTTTCACTGTGGTTTTTTGATGCCGGTATAACAAGGGCAATGGTTTCGGCAAGGTCACCCACAATATGGTAGGAATCCTCAAACAACCACAGCGGAATGTTAGCCAGTTCTGCAGCCCAAAGCCTCAGCAGGTTTGTATTTACCGGGCGTGGCGGCCTGCGGTGCGATAGTATGGCTATAGTCCATACCTTATCGGTATCGCTGGCTTTGCGGAAATATTCAGTAAGGGCTTCTACCTTTACATTGGTCTTGTTACTGCTGTCAAGGGTTTTAATGAGTTCGGCAAAGTTTTTCATATATCGCCTCCTTCCTCTGCTATTTTATCAGGATCACTGCTTTCAGATTCTCCTTCATCGCCTTCGTACTGGGTATGCTCGGTACGGGCATCATACCCCAGTTCCCGAAGGTAGGTACTGAATATATCACTATAGCCATGTGTGCATATAATTTTTTCGGCTCCGGTGGCCTGTATGCTTTCCAGCAGGCCCGTCCAGTCACAATGGTCACTCAATACAAAGCCTTTATCAATAGCGCGCCTCCGACGCGCCCCACGAAAAGCCATCCATCCGCTGGCAGAACCCGTTACGTAAGGCGTCATACGCCTTATCCATGGGCTGCCGTGCGCACTTGGCGGTGCCAGCACAATACTGCCTTGGAGGTCTTCCTTTTTTGTCTCGCGGGTTATTAGTGTTGTTTCAGGAAGGTCAACCATGGAGCGGAGCACTTCTGTCATATTCTCCACCGCACCGTGAGTATAAATTCGGCCTATAGAAGGGTCAAGATGTTTTAATAAACGCTGTGCCTTACCGAGTGTGTAACCAAACAAAACAGATGTTTGTCCCTCAGCCCTGTTTTGCGACCACCAAGTGTTAACATCATTCATAACCTCGGCTTGTGGCGTCCATGTAAAGCAAGGCAGGCCAAAAGTATTTTCAGTGATAAAGGTGTGGCATTTCACTACTTCATACGGTGTTGAAAGCCCGTCATCTTCTGTTTTATAATCGCCTGTAAATACCCAAACCTCACCTTTATATTCCACACGTACCTGTGCACTGCCCACAATGTGCCCGGCCGGATGGAATGAAAACGTAACACCATTTATAGTAAAAGTTTCGCCCCATGCTTTACCTGTAACATTAATATTGCCCAGGCGGTGCTTTATTATGGGCACATTCATATGGTTGGTTATGTAGCTGCCATGGCCCCAGCGGGAATGGTCGCTATGGCCGTGTGTAATAATAGCTTTAGGTACCGCACGCCACGGGTCGAGGTATACATCGGCCTGTGCGCAGTATATGCCTTTATCATTAAATGCCAGCAGGGGCTGTTTCATTTTGTACAGTTTTACATAAAGTTACAAACTGTACCGCTTTTTTTGTAAGGGGTTTTGAGAAGTTTAACGGTTTACATTTTCACGTTTCCCGATTTGAGCTTGTATTGTTTCCTGTTTTGTTTTCTTATGGGAACTGTTAATAAGATAAACACCATACAATGTAGTGGCCAGTGCCAGAATTGTAAAGTATGATACTGTTTCATTCAGGATAAAATAGCCCAGTAGTATAGCAATTACCGGATTTACATAGGCATAAGTGGCTACCACTACAATTGGCAGGTGCTCAATAGCATAAAGATAGGCAAGATAAGCAAGTAATGAACCTGCCAGTGTAAGGTACAATAGCGCCCAAAGGCTGTCACTAGTAATTGCGGAAAGCTGGCTGTAATCATCAAAAAGTAAAGAAGCTATAAAGAGACCTATTCCGCCTGATGTAAACTGAATTGCTGCATTAGTATATGCATTCGTTTTAAAAGTGTTGTTTTTCATATACACCGACCCTATTGCCCAAAACAGGGAAGCACCGAAGGATGCCAGCACACCCCATAGGTAATCAGCACTGCCCAGGTCGCCCAGGTTATCCTTAAATATAAGTACAATGCCCAAGGCGCCAAGTAATAATCCTATAATAGTTTTAACAGATAGATTTTGTCCGGGTGTAACAAACAGACTGATGATAAAAATGTATATCGGGATTATTGATACTATAAGGGCAGCAAGCCCGCTTGGAATATATAATTCAGCCCAGCCTATAATACCATTTCCCAGAGTAATAAGTAATATTCCTGGAATACATTGCTTCAGGACATCACTTAATGTGAGTGGCTGATTTTTCTTTAAAAGGTATAGTAATGCAAATAGCATCACACCTGCGGCAATCTGACGAATTCCTGAAAATAAGAAAGGAGGGAAACCCTGAACTCCTATGCGAAGTGCGAGATAGGTGGTTCCCCAAAAAAAACATACGATTCCTAAAGCTATATAAGCAATTGTTTTTTTATTCATGTGACATATCTGTTGATCATCACAAATTTGTTTTATTTTTACCAAACAATACAGATACAATTTTTGTTATTTTATACGGTACAGTTTTGATGGAAACATTAAAAAATGAATACATATACCAGCGTATTTCCGCCAATATTGAGCAAAAGATACTATCAGGCGTACTCAAGGCAGGAGATAAACTGCCATCAGTACGCGTTATAAGTGGAGAGAACGGTGTAAGCATATCTACAGTATTGCAGGCTTATTATACGCTTGAAGGTAAAGGGCTTATTGAGTCAAGGCCGCAATCAGGATATTATGTGGTGCATTGTGCTGCTTCTTTGCCTGCGCTGGTTACCAGTACCCGGCCATATAAACAATCCGATCCCTTAGAGACGGAAAACCTGATTGCAAAAGTATATTCCGAAATTGGCCATAACAGGACGCTTCAGCTATCTTTGGGCGTACCGCAATCCGAGCTTATTCCTGTAGCTAAATTGAGCAAAGCTTTAGTCCATGCTACCAGAACTCTTTCTGCTGCAGGTGTTACTTATGAACCTGTACAGGGCAATTTACGTCTGCGCCGCCAGGTTGCCCGGTATTCCTACACGTGGGGTGGAAACCTGAACGAAGATGATATAATTACCTCGGCCGGTGGAATGAGTGCGCTTACTTACTGTATTATGTCACTTGCCTCCAAAGGTGATACAATTGCTGTAGAAAGCCCTGTTTATTTTGGAATTTTACAGCTGGCACGCAGTCTGGGGCTGAATGTGCTGGAATTGCCTACAAATGCACAAACCGGTATTGAACCGGAAGCTTTGGAACAGCATTTAAAAGCCGGCAGGATAAAACTGTGCCTTTTGATCAGCAATTTCAGTAATCCTATAGGAAGCTGCATGCCCGATGAAAATAAACGATTTGTGGTAGAACTTATGGAATATTATGGTGTGCCACTGATTGAAGATGATATTTATGGTGATGTATATTTTGGCAGGCAGCGTCCCAGCTCATTAAAATCATTTGATCGTTCCGGTAATGTGCTGTGGTGCGGAGGGGTTTCCAAAACACTTGCACCGGGTTACAGGGTAGGATGGGTAGCGCCGGGAAAATATGCCGATAAGGTATTAAAAGCTAAGCTGTATCAAAATATATCAGGGACTGCCATTACACAAGAGGCTATTGGGCTGTTTCTGGAAAATGGCAGGTATGAAAACCATCTCAGGAAACTAAGGCATACATTACACGGCAACTCGCTTAGTTTTATACGTTCCATTGGCGAGTTTTTTCCTGACGGAACTAAAGTTACCCGCCCTCAGGGAAGTTTTATGCTCTGGCTCGAACTTCCAAAATCCGTTAATACAATTGACCTTTATGAAAAAGCCCTTGCATCGGGTATAAGCATAGCTCCCGGCCGTATGTTCACCCTTCAGGATCAATACTATAACTGTATCCGGCTAAGTTATGGAATGATTTGGAACGAGCGCGTGGAAAACGGGCTTAAAATATTAGGGAAAATTGCGGGAAACCTTACCTGATTCAAGATTATTGCTTTCGTCCAATCAGTAGATATTATACTTTATCCATCCGACAGAATTTTTGTTTTTAAACAATAGGTTCTATGGTATGGCAAGAACTACTTTTTCTGGTATTAAAAAGAAGCTGTACTAATTTTATGACATATTTTAATTAGAATGCATTTTTGTCAGGAAATATCTGTTTTAAGATTAAAATTTTTAATTTAAAACATTAGAATATCTAATTTTAGATATTTTGTTGATTGTTTTATTGGTATCCCTGATAATTTTTTATTTTTGGTATAGCTTTTGGTAGTTGGAAATGTGATGATGAATTTTGTAAAAAATAGCAAGATAGGTAAATGCCTTCAGGCGTTGCTAATTGGCTATTTTTTAATGAGCAGTATTAATATTTCTACCAGCCTTGATGGTTTTGTTTCCAATAATTCCGTTTTCCACTCTTCGCATATAGCGGGCAACGTGCTTAAAATGATTTTTAAGTGTGATGGATGCCCCGAGGAGATTGACGATTATGAAGTAAAATCCAAATCATTTAACAGCGGCAAGGGCACATTAATGTTAGATTACTTTATTCCCGCTCAGCTTGCCTATACTACAAAGCCCGGCCTTAAGCTCTTGCAGAATAAAGGATGTACCGCAGATGTACCACTACAGTGTAAATTCCAGGGTAAGATATATCTGCCACCTCCCGAACACATTATATAGATAAGATTTTTAATTTAGCCCAAAAGGTATCCGACCCTTTAATACGCTGGCATATTCCTTTCCATTCATCTATTTAATGTTATATTTATGACACCTTTAAAACGATTTTATAATTTACTTAAACTCGATAAGCGCGATGTTTACCAGATAATCTTCTATGCAGCCTTCGCGGGGTTGGTAAACCTCTCACTGCCGCTGGGGATACAGGCTATCATTAATTTTATACAGAGCGGACAGCTAAGCGTATCATGGATTGTACTTGTATTTGTGGTAACCATTGGTGTAGGGTTTTCGGGAGTGCTTAACATTATGCAGCTCCGCATTGTAGAAAACCTGCAGCAACGCATATTTGTGCGTTCCTCCTTCGAGTTTGCCTATCGTATGCCCCTTATAAAATTTAAGGAAATGTACTCCAAATATGCCCCTGAAAAGGCTAATAGGTTTTTTGATACGATGATGGTTCAAAAGGGTACGGCCAAGTTGCTGCTTGATTTTTCTACTGCCTTTTTGCAGGTAGGCTTTGGGGTAATACTTTTAGTGCTCTACCACTCGTTCTTCATTGTGATAGGATTGCTTTTTATTGCAATACTATACATCATTTTCAGGTTTTCGTATAACGATGGTGTTGAGACCAGCCTTAAGGAATCAAAGTATAAGTATAAAGTTGCCGCCTGGTTACAGGAAATAGCCCGTAACAGGGAAAGTTTCCGTAAAAAGAGGGAATTTGAATATGCCCTTCACAGGAATGACAATTATGTAAACGATTATGTAACCTACCGCGAACGGCACTTTGCCGTTATGAAAAAGCAGTACATCCAGCTTATCATCTTTAAAATAGTGGTAACGGCTGCACTGCTTTCAATAGGTGGTTTTCTTGTTATTAATGATAGGATGAATATCGGCCAGTTTGTAGCTTCAGAGATTATCATTGTATTGCTTATCAACTCGGTAGAGAAAATCATTTTCGGGCTTGAATCTTTTTATGATGTATTGACATCGGTAGAAAAGATCGGACAGGTAACCGATATGGAAACCGACTGCATACCAAATACTTCGGATAAAAAGGAACATGGCGTAACAATAGAGACAGAAAATATTACCTTTAATTATCCTGACTCTGACAAGAAGTCACTTAAAAATATCAACCTGAAAATTTCACAGGGCGAAAAGATACTGATTAGCGGCAGCAACGGTGCAGGTAAAAGTACCCTCATGCGCATTCTTTCCGGGTTGCTGGAACCGGAAAGCGGCGCAATGTATATAACCGATAATTATATGAACCGCCTGGGCGAGGACAGTTACAGGGCGCAGATAGGGACACTATTGCAGGAGGACACTTTATTTGACGGGACCATCCGCGACAATATTTTATTTGGGAGCAATAACGTAGATAATGATGACCTCAAGTGGGCTTTGGATAATGTGTGCCTTACACCATTTGTAAAAACGTTCCCTAATGGTTTAGAAACCCATATACATCCTGGTGGTACTGAACTCTCTGCTTCTGATGTGCAGAAGATATTGCTGGCAAGAAGCATTGTGAACAGGCCAAATGTACTTTTCCTTGAAGAACCTGTTGATAAGGCAGATGAGGCTACAACAGAACAGATAATCGACTTCCTGCTTTCGAATGAAAATGGCTGGACGCTGGTAGTGGCTTCTAAAAATCCGTTATGGAAAGCTAAATGCAACAGGCATATAACGGTAAGTGATGGTAAAATTATTAACGATACAAAGCTATAAGCCATGCTGAACATATCTAAAGATAAAGAAAAGAATGTGCTGATAACGCCGTGCGAGTATAAATCTATTACCAATGTGGCGCATCGACCTCATTACAAGTGGCTGAATAAAATTATAGTCGTTTTCCTCATTGCCATGATTTGCGGCCTGTTCCTGCCCTGGACACAAAATATTTCGGGCAGGGGTGCGGTAACAACACTAAAGCCCGACCAAAGGCCGCAAACAGTACATAACACGATTGCCGGCAGGATAGAAAAATGGTTTGTACAGGAAGGAGATTATGTAAAAAAAGGCGATACTATTTTGTTTATATCCGAAATTAAGGAAGACTATTTTGACCCTAACCTGGTAAATAATACCAAGCAGCAGGTAGATGCCAAGAAGATGGCGCTGGAGTCGTATGGCGACAAAGTAAATTCCCTTGAAGTTCAGGCGCAGTCACTCGGTACAGAAAGGCAGCTTAAGCTAAAGCAGGCGCAGAATAAGATACAACAGGCACTCCTGAAAATAAAGAGTGACAGTATGGATCTTGAAGCGATAAAAACTCAGCTGAGGATTGCCAAAACGCAGTTTGACCGTTCTACTGCGCTAAATAAAGAAGGGCTGAAGCCTATGACAGATGTGGAACAGAAAAGGCTGAAACTACAGGAAGCAGAGGCTAACATTATTACCCAGGAAAACCGGCTGCTAAGCAGTAAGAACGAACTCATAAACGCAAGAGTTGAAATCAATCGTATTACCGCCGAATATTCCGAAAAGATATCGAAGTCGCGCAGTGATAAGTTTACAGCATTAAGCACGCAGTATGATACCGAAGCTCAGGTAAACAAACTGCATAACCAGTATGTAAATTACAGTATGCGTAATGGCCTTTATTACATTACCGCACCGCAGGACGGATACGTGAACCGTGCATTGCTTGCCGGTATTGGTGAAACCATAAAAGAGGGTACCGCTATTGTGAGCATTATGCCTGCGGGTTATGACATTGCTGTGGAAACGTATGTTGACCCTATTGACCTGCCACTTGTACACAGGGGCGCAAAAATAAGGGTATGGTTTGACGGATGGCCCAGAATAGTATTTTCAGGATGGCCGGGCTTATCGTACGGAACTTTTGGCGGCAGGGTAGTGGCCGTTGAAAATTTCATTAGTCCTAACGGAAAATACAGGGTACTGGTAGCGCCTGATAAAGATGAAGAAAAATGGCCTAAAGAGCTGAGCATAGGAGCTGGGGCCCAAAGTATTGCCCTGCTTGAAACGGTGCCGGTATGGTATGAAATATGGCGTAACCTTAATGGTTTCCCGCCAAATTATTACAAACCCGTAACAGAAGATAACGGTAGTAATGAGAAGAAGTAATATGATCAAACGTATAAAAATATACATACTGCTCATCTTATTATGTATGCCTGCCGTGTATGCACAGGATTTTAAGGAGGGCGAGTTAAGCTACAGCGAGTTTTTGGGGTATGTAAAAAAATACCATCCACTGGTACGGCAGGCCAACCTGGAAATCAGTTCGGCACAGGCTGCGCTCATGGCAGCCAGGGGAGGATTTGACCCTAAAATAGATGTAGATTTCAATAAAAAGGAATTTAGGGGTACGGAATATTATTCCCTACTAAACAGCAGCTTTAAAATCCCAACGTGGTATGGTATTGAAATCAAGGCGGGTTTTGATGATACTTCAGGACAGTATTTTAATCCGCAGAACCGCACACCCGAAGCCGGGCTTACCTCATTAGGTATAACGGTGCCGTTGGGGCAGGGATTGTTTATTAACCAGAGGATGGCTGATGTTAGGGAAGGGAAGCTACAGATACAGCTTAGTGAAGCTGAAAGGAAGCTTAGAGCCATTGAGGTGCTGTATAAGGCCAGCGAGGCGTATTTCGACTGGAAACGAAGCTATAATGAGGCAGAACTATACAACAGCTACCTCGGGTATGCCAGTACACGGTTTCGCGGAGTGAAGCAGCTTATAGAACTGGGCGAATCTCCTGCTATTGATAGCGTAGAGGCCGGTATTACAGTGCGCAGCAGGCAACTTAATTTCGAGAATGCAAACCTGAAACTTACCAAGGCCAAGCTGAACCTGTCAAACTATATGTGGATAGAAAATGTACCGGTTGAAATAGGAGATGCCCTAAAGCCGGAACAGGATTTGGTAAACACATTGCGGGAAACGCTGAGAACCGATGCCCTCGCAATAAACGCTGAAAATCTTGATGCCCACCCAAAAATACAGTCGCTGCAAACTAAGCTTTCCATATTGGAAATTAACCGGAAGCTTAAAGCAAACCTTTTGTTGCCCAAGCTGAATGTAGGTTATAATTATATTTCGGAGCCCGTGTATTTTGACAGTTTCAATGCAGATGATTATAAGTTTAATGTCAACTTCAGCATTCCGGTTTTTCTGCGGAAGGAACGCGGCAACCTGAGGCTTGCTAAGATAAAGATACAGGATGTTCAGTACGACCTTGCCCAGCAACGTGTGGAACTCAAAAACAAGATAGCGGCACAGCAGGCCGAAATCGAATCGCTAAGGCGCCAAAAGAGCGTTATTGATGCGCTGGTAAAGGATTATGCCACCATGTTGGAATCAGAAGAAAAGCTATTTTCATTTGGAGAAAGCTCCATGTTCCTTATTAACTCCCGCGAAAGTAATTTGGTAAATGCAAGACTGTCGCAGATAAACATAGAAAACCAGTTCTATATCTCGAATGCTCAATTATTCAGGACAATGGCCAATCCGGATTAAGATTATTCACTATTTTCGCTTTTCATTTAGCCCCGTTGAGGGTGTCAGTATGGCGAAATACTACCAATTATCCATTTTAAATAGTAAAGTTGAGACGATTAAAATTTAGATATAAATCAGAAATATACAATTATTTACCTATCATATTTTTTTTGATTTACTCGCTTGTTGCTTTACTGCCTGAATATACCATTGGGAGAAAAACAAAGGCATTAATAATTTTATCATCATTATTGCTGATGGTGATTTCTACAGTTACATCTCTTTTGAAATTCTTTAGGAGAAAACCTTTAGATTACAGAAAGCTAATACTAATAATTTTACCTGTGTTATATCTTATTATAATGTATTTAATAATCGATTTAATTATGTGAAAAGATATAATTATCAGGACTTCTGGTTTTATTGAAAATAGTCAAAGCGGGGTGGGCTATAAGGGTGCGTTCTATTCCTGCCATTTGGTGTTGGCCACCCCTGCGTTCATAATTATCTACTCACAAGACTCAATCAATCGCTTTATATTCGTCGAAACCCTTTGAAACCCTTATCCTGTATAACCATGAATTATTATTTTACCAGACGGATACCCGTAAACTGCCACTGGTGGCGCGGATGGAAAAAGTTACGATAAGTCATACGGCTGTGACCTTGTGGTGTGGCTACAGACGCACCGCGTAACACCATTTGGTTTACCATAAATTTACCGTTGTACTCGCCTATGGCCCCGATTTCCTTTTTAAACCCGGGATAGGGAAGATAGGCACTGTTTGTCCATTCCCATCGCTGGCCCCAGTCAAATAGCCCGGATGCTACTTCCCACTCAGCCTCGGTAGGCAGGCGCATCCCTTTCCAGGCGGCAAAAGCTGCCGCTTCATAAAAATTAACATGGCAAAGGGGTTGCAGGGGATCAATTTCCTGAAGGCCGTTGAAGGTATAATGCATCCATTTACCATCAATCTGATGCCAATACAACGGCGCTTTTGCCCCTGTTTGCTGCACCCAGTCCCATCCTTCGGAATGCCAATGTCTAAAATCAGTATAACCACCCTCTTCTATAAAGCCAAAGTATTCAGCATTACTTACAACTGCATGAGCTATTTCAAAGGTATCGAGGTACACTTTATGCCGCCCCAATTCATTATCAAAACAAAAACCGTTGCCCTGGTATCCTATTTCATATACCCCTG
>JBQGDS010000019.1:0-1748 GCA_052039185.1 Flavobacterium sp. | reverse complement strand
GGCGGGAAAACGATATGGATGATTGATGCTGTACAGATTGAAATGGACAGCCTGTATAATGATAGGGGTGCATCATTAGCCTATCCGCGTGACCTGAACCTTAATGACATGTTTTTTAAATATGGTTTCAGGATAAATCCTGACCTGATTAAAGATGAACAGGCAACACCTATAAAACTTGCTTCGGGCAACCAGGGAAGCGAAACACAATACCAGCAGTATTTCTGGAAATATTCGCCATTTGTGTACCCTGAATCAGAAAATCCTATAGTCAAAAATATGGGAGGGATCAAGTTTGAATTTGCCAACCCTATTGATACGCTTCGCAATAATATCAAAAAGACTATACTGCTCAGGTCATCGCAATATTCTAAAAAAGTGGGCACACCTGTAACGGTACAGCTTGATATGGTGGCCGAACAAACCAAACCACAGGATTATCAGGGTGCAGGCTATCTGCCTATGTCGGTGTTGCTGGAGGGTAAGTTCCGTTCAATGTATGAGAACAGGATCCTGCCATTTAAAGATGCCGGATTTAAAACTGAAGGGAAAGCCGGGAAGATGATCGTTATATCTGATGGTGATGTAGTAAAAAACCAGCTGGATAAAAATAACCGTCCTATGGAACTGGGTTATGATAAGTGGACTAACAACATGTTTGATAATCGTGAATTCCTGCTGAATTGCGTTAATTATTTGCTTGACGATACAGGACTTATTAACATACGCAGTAAAGATGTAGACCTGCCTATGCTGGATAAAGAAAAAGTTTATGAAGAGTACACACAGGCAAAGCTTATAACTGTCGGATTACCAATAGTGGTTTTAGCAATATTCGGCGTGTTATTTACTTATTTAAGGAAAAAGAAATATAGCAAGTAGTGTTAATAAAAAAATGTTGCACTATTAAAATTGATTACGATATTTGTGAAAGTAAAATTGTAGATTTTACACTTTAATAAAGAAACAGAGATGAAATTTATAGTATCCAGTTCGTATTTGCTAAAACAGCTTCAGGTATTAGGAAGCGTTATTAACAGCAGCAATACCCTGCCTATTTTGGATAATTTCCTTTTTGAACTGAACAACAATGAGTTAAAAGTATCGGCGTCCGATCTTGAGACTACAATGTCAGCCACACTGGAAATTGATTCGGAAAGTACAGGTAGTGTTGCGGTTCCTGCCAAACTGCTTCTGGAAACCTTAAAAACATTCCCTGAACAGCCACTTACATTTACGGTTGAGGAAAACAATACTATTGAAATAAGCTCTAACAGCGGTAAATATGCGCTTGCGTATGCATCAGGTGACGAGTTTCCTAAAGCGGTTTCGCTTGAAGACCCGTCTCAGACGCTTGTTCCTGCCGAAGTGCTTGCCACAGCTATTAGCAAAACCATATTTGCTGCCGGTAATGATGACCTAAGGCCTGTAATGTCAGGCGTATTCTTCCAGTTCTCTCCGGAAGGGCTTACATTTGTAGCTACCGATGCTCATAAGCTGGTAAAATATGCAAGGACTGATGTTAAGGCATCTCAGGTTGCTGATTTTATCATGCCTAAAAAACCGCTTAACATTCTTAAAGGTATCCTTTCAACATCAGACGCTGAGGTTAAAATTGAGTATAACGATGCCAACGCTACGTTCTCGTTTGACAATTATGTACTTACCTGTCGCCTTATTGATGGTAAATACCCTAACTATGAATCGGTAATACCAAAGGAAAACCCTAACAAGCTGATGATTGCCAG
>JBQGDS010000018.1:0-1824 GCA_052039185.1 Flavobacterium sp. | reverse complement strand
ACCGAGGGTAGGGGTTCCAATGCCGGTACGTGCCTTATTAATCTTGACGAATGGTCTGACAGGGAACATACAGTTACCGAGATCATGGAAGAGCTGGAAGAAAAAACCAAGGGGCTGGGAGCAAAAATTGAGTTCTTTGAGCCGCCTGCCATACCCGGATTCGGTTCGTCAGGAGGTTTCTCAATGCGTTTGCTTGACAAAAACACAACTACCGATTACCAGGATTTTGATAAGATAAACAAGAAGTTCATGGCCGATTTGGGCAAACGTAAAGAGCTTTCAGGCCTGTTTACATTCTTCGCTGCCGATTATCCGCAGTATGAACTGGTTATTGATAATAACCTTGCCATGCAGAAAGGCGTATCAATAGGCAAGGCTATGGAAAACCTTGATATACTTATTGGTAGTACGTATGAACAGGGCTTTATTAAATTTAACCGTTTCTTCAAGGTATATGTGCAGTCCGACCCTAAATTCAGGAGGATGCCGTCAGATGTATTGAACCTGTTCATAAAGAACGATCAGGGCGAAATGGTGCCGTATTCCGCCTTTATGAAACTGGTAAAAACGCAGGGGCCAAATGAAATTACACGTTATAACATGTATAACTCGGCAGCCATACAGGGGCTTCCGGCAAAGGGCTACACAACAGCCGATGCCATACAGGCAGTACGAGAGGTAGCCAGCCAGCTGCCAAAAGGATACGGCATAGCTTGGGAAGGCCTCTCGTATGACGAATCAATGCGGGGTAATGAGTCTATCTACATTTTTGGGATAGTACTGGCGTTTGTATACTTTGTGCTTGCTGCGCAGTACGAAAGCTTTATTATTCCGCTTGCTGTGGTATTCTCGCTTCCCGTGGGTGTATTCGGCTCATTTCTGTTGTTGCAGCTTATGGGGCTTGAAAATAACATTTATGCACAAATTGGGCTTATAATGCTCGTCGGCCTGCTCGGTAAGAATGCGGTACTGATAGTAGAGTTTGCCGTCCAGAAGCACCACGAAGGATCAACGATACTGGAAGCCGCGATTGAAGGTGCAAAGGTACGTTTCCGCCCTATACTTATGACATCGTTTGCCTTTATAGCCGGGCTTATACCGCTTATTATAGCAACAGGAGCAGGCGCTATAGGTAACAGGACACTGGGTGCAGCTGCGCTTGGGGGTATGTTCTTCGGTACCATTTTCGGTGTGATCATCGTGCCCGGACTGTATTATATTTTCGGGTCACTGGCGGCAGGAAGAAAACTTATAAAGTATGAAGAGGATAGCTCATTATCCGAAGAGCTGGTGCATCAAATAGATAATTTCCCTAAAAATGAAGCAACCGAATAATATGATGAAGAATGTAATATATAAAGCATTGGCGGTTTCGCTTATTGCTGTTGCAGTAGTGGGATGTAAAACACCACAACTGGCGAAAAGAACTGAAAATACTGCTGTACCTGCAAGCTTTAACGGCTTGCAGGATAGTACAAGTACAGCGAATGTGCTGTGGAAGAACTATTTTAAAGATCCTGACCTTGATACTCTTATTACGACAGCCCTGAAAAATAACCAGGAACTGAACATAACCATGCAGGAAATTGAGGTAGCCAAAAGTGAAGTAAGGGCAAGAAAAGGGGAGTACCTGCCATTTATTGGACTTAGGGCAGGTGCCGGTGTTGATAAGGTATCGCGCTATACACCGCAGGGCGCTCTGGAGCATAATATAGAAATCGTACCCGGTAAAGAAAACCCTGAACCACTTGGTGATATTACCGTGGGCGCCTTCGCCAACTGGGAGCTTGACATTTGGAAAAAGCTTCGCAATGCTAAAAAAGC
>JBQGDS010000017.1:0-9100 GCA_052039185.1 Flavobacterium sp. | reverse complement strand
GGAAATGCGAAAGGCTATGATTGCTGATATGCAATTCTGGCTTAAAGAGGCGGATGTTGATGGTTTCCGTTGCGATGTGGCTGCCGAGGTTCCGGTTGATTTCTGGGAGCAGGCCACACCTGAGTTAAATAAGGTTAAGCCTGTGTTCATGCTCATGGAGGCCGAAAAGCCGGAGTATATGAAAAAGGCTTTTGATATGGCTTACGGCTGGGAATCGCACCACCTGATGAATGATATTGCCAAAGGTAAAAAAACAGTAAAGGACTGGGATGCCTACATGGTAAAACGGGATAACGACTGGGAAAAAGATGATTTTAATATGTACTTTACCTCTAACCACGATGAAAATTCATGGAACGGTACTGAATATGAAAGGATGGGCAGCCCCGAGGCTGTTGAAGCTTTTGCTGCGCTTACCTATACCGTGCCGGGAATGCCACTTATTTACAATGGGCAGGAGTATGATTTTAAGGAAAGGCTTAAGTTTTTTGTAAAAGATACTTTGGTTAAAAACAAAGGACGGATGTATAATGTTTATGAAAAGCTGGGCAAACTGAAAAATGAGAACCCTGCGCTTAACGGCGGTAAAGATGCGGCATCATACAAAAGGCTTGTAACATCGGCTGATGATAAGGTATTGGCGTTTGAAAGAGAGAAAAATGGCAGTAAGATAATTTTTATAGCCAACCTTTCTAAAGGTGCGGTAAAGCTGAATGTACCGTTTGATGGTACATATACCAATTATATGAACGGTAAAAAAGTAACTCTTGAAAAAGGTGCAGAAGTAAACTTCAATCCTTGGGAATACTGGATACTGACCAACTAACTTATAAAATTTAGTATGCCCCCCCGGAATCATAAATGGTTCCGGGGTTTTTATTTTCAGGAACCAGTATCTTTGCAAAAAAATAGTTATGGCTATGCTTAAAATCGGGCATCGTGGTGCAAAAGCCCATGTAGCAGAAAATACCGTTGAGTCGTTTCGCCAGGCGCTTAATCTTGGGGCTGACGGGATAGAGCTTGATGCGCATGTTTGTGCTACTGGCGAACTGGTTATAATACATGATTTTACAGTGGACAGGACAACCAACGGCACGGGAGATGTAAGCAAACTGACACTTACTGAACTAAAAGCTTTGGTAGTAGACGGGCGGTATAGCATACCTACACTAACTGAAGTGCTGGAAGCGGTAGATAAAAATTGCTTTATAAATATTGAAATGAAGGGACGGCACACTGCACAGCCTGTGGCTGATTTTGTACAGCAGTGTGTGGAAGAAAAAGGGTATAGCTATGCTGATTTTATTGTATCCAGCTTTCAGCGGGAAGAATTGCAGACTATAAGCAATATCAATTCGCGGATAAACGTGGGCATACTTACTCAGGCCAGTGTTAAGCAGGCTATGGAGTGGGCTGAAGAATTTTCGGCGGTAGCCATTCACCCGCACTTTAGCCTGCTAACAGAAGGCAATGTAAAAAAAGCACAAGAAGCAGGACTGAAAGTATATACCTGGACTGTAAACGAATCTGAAGATATTGAGCGTGTAAAATCCTATGGTGTTGACGGCATCATATCTGATTATCCTGAAAGGCTATGAGTAAAAGTTATGATGTTATAGTGGCTGGTGGTGGTGCAGCGGGATTTTTTACGGCCATAAATATTGCCGAGAGTGATCCTGAACTTAAAATAGCCATACTGGAGCGTGGCAAGGAAGTGCTGAGTAAAGTACGCATTTCAGGTGGGGGAAGGTGCAATGTTACCCATGCCTGTTTTGTGCCCGATGACCTGGTTAAGTTTTACCCGCGGGGAGAGAAAGAACTGCGTGGGCCGTTCAACCGTTTTTGTTCGGGCGATACAATTGAATGGTTTGAACGTCATGGCGTAGCGTTAAAAATTGAGGAAGATGGCCGCATGTTCCCAATAACCGACAGTTCCCAAACTATCATCGATTGTTTTTTGCGAGCTGCAAAAAAACTGAACATACATATGTTGTTAGGTGAGAGCATCCAGTCGCTTTACCGCGCAGATGACTATTGGAAAATAGAAACCACTAAAGAAAACTTTGTTGCGGAAAATCTTGTTATGGCTACAGGCAGCAATCCTAAAATGTGGGACATGCTTGCCGGGCTAGGACATACCATTGTACCACCCGTACCCTCATTATTTACATTTAATATAAAAGATACACGCATAAAAGACCTTATGGGTGTTTCGGCACTGGCATCGGTTAAAGTAAAAGGTACAAAGTTAAGCGCTTCAGGGCCATTACTTATTACGCATTGGGGAATGAGTGGCCCGGGTATATTACGGCTTTCGGCCTGGGGAGCAAGGGAGCTGTTTAATAAAAATTACCAGTTTACGCTACAGGTTAACTGGCTCAATGAAACAGATGCCGAGGAATGTGAAGAAATTTTGAAGCAATTAAAACAGGATCAGGCAAAAAAAACTGTTGCCAAGCGTTCACCATTTGATTTTCCTAACCGCTTATGGGAAAGCTTGGTAAACGCAGCGGGGATAAATACCGAAACACGCTGGGCCGACCTTTCAAGACAACAATTACAAAATCTGGTAAACCAGCTGGTAAATGCAGAATTTCAGGTAAATGGGAAAAGTACCTTTAAGGAAGAATTTGTGACAGCAGGTGGGATCGATTTAAAAGAAGTGAATTTTAAAACCATGCAAAGCAAGCTCCTGCCCGGAATGTACTTTGCCGGAGAAGTATTGAATATTGATGCGATAACAGGAGGTTTTAATTTTCAGAATGCATGGACAGGCGGATTTATTGTGTCTGAAGCGATTACAAAAAAATAATTTGTAATTTTAACGCAACCGTTTTATTAATTAATCATCTTAAATTAAAAACCTGATGATTATGAAAAAAATTACCTTATTTGCTGTCCTTGCAGTATTTGCATTAAGCTGTTCTGAAGATTCTGTAACCGAACCGGCACCTTCTAATCCTGTAGCTGCAAATCCGCCCGTTGACGAAAATCCTGAAGCCGTTATTGAAAATAAAGTGCTTATGCTTAAAGTGGATTTTGAATCGAATGTTTTTGAAGGCGGAACCGAACTTATTTTTCCTGAAGCTGATACATTTACCATAACTTCAGTTTATAATTCCCCCGGCGATTTTGGCGACATTACCCTTAACTATGAAGAAACAGGCCAGCCTTTATTTATGGGTAGCATCCATTGGGCAGGCACAGGCCATATGGTCTATCCGTGCGCAATGGCACAACCTGATGAATTTACCCTCACTCAGGACGCTGTCCCTATGCCGGAGCTATCCCGGTTTGAAAAAGTAATGTATGATGAGTTTGCCATATATCCTGATGTGATTAATTATCATGAAATCTGGGCATCAATAGATAACCTGGTTCAGGTAAAAGCATTCAGGCAAAGCAATCCTCAGGCAAAGGTATACCTGTTCCTGTACACGCCAAGCGTTGGTATTGGCAATCCTGCCGAATGGGACTGGTTTGTTATCCTGAAAAATTAATTACTCTATATATATTTTGGCAGAAAGCCCTGTAGTAGTTGCAGGGCTTTTATCTGTTAAGCCACCATATGCTGGCTGTAAGTACGGTAGCAAAAGTTACCCAGGCAAGGTAAGGCAGTATGAGGTAGGAGGCTACCTTGTTCACTTTGCCAAACTGTACAAATGTTTCATATATCATGAGCCAAAGCAGTACAATTTCTATAAGTGCTAAAAGCGGGTTGTGCAGCCCGAAAAAAAGGTACGACCATAAAGCATTCAGCGCAAGCTGTACCCAGAAAAAGGTCAGCGCTTTTTTCACAACAGGCCTTTGTGAGTCAATACGGTCCCATACCAGTCCGGCTGCAAGTCCCATCATAACATACAATGCTGACCATACCGGGGCAAATACCCAATTGGGCGGATTGAACGATGGTTTTTCTATAGTTGTATACCAGGTTTGTACACCTTCGCGTGTAAGTTCGCTTGACAGGTAACCCACTGCAATGCAGGTTACGATCATAGTAAGTATTTTGGTAATCTTGTTCATAAAGTAAAATTACTTATTTGTTTCTTAAACAAAATGTAAAGCTAAGTATTTTCGCTCAGGTGTCTCATAAATCATATTCGGAAATCAACATATTGGTCGTAAAGAGTATCTTTGCCTTAAATAACTGCACAATGACCGAAAAGGATTTTATACCATCAGCATATACCAAACATGTAGTTCAGGGTAGCTTTACCTGGAGTGCGCCAAGTAATATAGCCCTTGTAAAATACTGGGGTAAAAAAGAAAACCAGATTCCGGCAAATCCCTCTATAAGTTTTACACTTAACAATTGTAAGACCATCACAAAGCTCGACTTTATAAAAATAGACTGGACGGACGACTATTCGTTCAACCTGCTTTTTGAAGGCAAACATAAAGAGGAATTTAAACCCAAAATTCTGAAATTTTTCCAGAGGGTTGAAAAATACCTGCCGTTTTTAAAAGAATATCATTTTGATATTGCTACCGAAAATACTTTTCCGCACAGTTCGGGTATAGCCTCATCGGCTTCGGGAATGGCAGCTTTGGCTATGAACCTCATGAGCCTGGAGCGCGAACTGAACCCTGAGATGACTGATGAGTACTTTTACCAAAAGGCATCGTTCCTGGCAAGGCTTGGCTCAGGCAGTGCCTGCCGTAGTGTAAAAGGGAATATTGTAATATGGGGCGATCACAATGAAGTGGCCGGGAGTTCTGATCTTTTTGGAATACCCCTGGCCGATGAGGTTCACCCTGTATTCCGAAGTTACCAGGATACAATTTTGCTGGTAGACAAAGGCGAAAAACAGGTAAGCAGTACTGTAGGGCATGACCTTATGCACGGGCACCCGTTTTCGCAACAGCGTTTTGAGCAGGCACATGAAAATCTTTCGGCTATAAAAATTGCACTTGTTGAAGGCAATGTAGATGTGTTTATGAATATTGTAGAGAGCGAGGCGCTTACCCTGCACGCCATGATGATGACGTCTCAGCCGTATTTTATACTTATGAAGCCTAATACGCTTGAAATTATAAACAGTATATGGCGCTTTAGGGCAGAAACAAAAACACCGGTTTGCTTTACACTTGATGCCGGTGCAAATGTTCATGTGCTTTATCCTGAAAATGTTGCAGGTAAAGTTTTGGAATTTATTAAGAATGAATTACTTGGCTATTGTCAAAACAGTCAGTACATTTGCGACGCAATAGGAGGCGGGGCGGCAAAATTGACACACTAAAATTAACATCCTGCCGTTTTTTATTGTAATTTTATATCGATATTGATAAAACACCAAATGAAAGGACCTCTGTTTTACTCGAAAATACTCCTATTCGGCGAGTATGGGATCATTAAAGATTCTAAAGGCTTATCTATTCCTTACAATTTTTATAATGGCGCACTGAAGATGGATGTAAATACATCGGAAGAAGCGCTGAAATCCAACCGCAACCTGAAACGTTTTGCCGATTACCTTGCCAAACTTCAGGAAGAGCAGCCGGAACTGGTACAGTTTGACCTTGCCGTACTGAACAACGATGTGGAAAAAGGGATGTATTTTGATTCTACTATCCCGCAGGGTTATGGTGTGGGCAGCAGCGGTGCACTTGTAGCCGCTATTTATGACCGCTACGCGAAAGATAAAATAACGGTACTTGAAAATCTTACCCGCGAAAAGCTGCTGCATCTTAAAAAAATATTCGGGCAGATGGAAGCTTTCTTTCATGGTAAAAGTTCGGGGCTTGACCCGCTTAACAGTTACCTGAGTATTCCTATTCTTATCAATTCTCAGGATAATATTGAAACTACAGGTATACCGAGCCAGGCCGCTGATGGCAAAGGAGCAGTGTTCCTGTTGGATAGCGGTATTGTTGGTGAAACTGCTCCAATGGTTTCTATATTTATGGAAAACCTGAAGGAGAAAGGTTTCCGCGATATGTTCAAGAAAGAGTTTGCTACTTATACTGATGCCTGTGTAGACAACTTCCTGCACGGCGATTTTAAATCACTTTTTGCAAATACCAAGAAACTGAGCAAAGTGGTATTGAATAACTTTAAGCCTATGATACCGGAACAGTTTCATGAACTATGGCAAAAGGGTATTGAAACCAACGATTATTACCTGAAGCTTTGCGGATCTGGCGGAGGTGGCTACATACTTGGTTTTACGGAAGACCTTGACCGTGCTAAAAAATCGCTTGATGGCCACAAGCTTGAAGTAGTATACCAGTTTTAAGCCGTGCCTGAAAATTTCTCGATACTTAACGCATTACTGCACTCTGTTTTTATAGGGTTTGGTATTGTAATGCCTATTGTAACGTTACTGCGTACCTCTAACCTTAAAAAACTTGCTTTTAAGGAAGCGTTTATTCTTACAGGAGTACAAGTGCTGAGGTTTGTGGGGATTTTATATTTCATTCTTTTTTGTATTGATGCTTATTTGCAATATACTACTTCTTCTTCAAATGCAGGAACTGTTAGTGTAGTGCCGCCCATGTTTGGCCCGTACTGGATTTACTACTGGTTCTCTCCTTTAATGTACCTACTGCTTTCACAATTGTTCTGGATAAAGAAACTTTATATTAAAAAAGTAGCTTTAATAACATTGGCTATAATGCTGCTCATACTTCCTTCACAACGCTTTGTGGTTTTTATTACTTCTTTCCATAGGGATTACCTTCCAAGCAGCTGGATAATGTATTCAGGAAATATGGCATTACAGGTATTACTCAATATCGTTGTTTTTATCTTTGCAGTATTTACTGTAATGATAGCAACCGGTAAATTGAAAAAGCTTTCAGAGTAAGTGGAGGTATATACTGTTCTTCGTAAGGGTCAGTCTAACTTTTAGTATGCGAGGTTATATTTTGCTAAACTTTATAACTTTCAGGCTTTACAACTTTAGGACTCATTCCCTATCTTTACCATACTAAAAACTGTAAGTAACAGTTTACATTACTAAAAAAGCACTATGGCATCAAGGAAAACGCGACTCACACTCATGAAGGTATTCAGCCTTTTTTCTGTGGTTCGTGGTTATAATATTCCTGTAATAGTACTGGCGCAATACCTTTCGGCCATATTCATATTGGCGCCTGAAGAACGGGCTATGGATGTATTGCTTGATACACATTTATTTTTAATAGTACTGGCATCATCACTTACCATAGCTTCCGGATATATTATTAATAACTTTTATGACGCGCAGAAAGACCTGATCAACCGCCCTAAAAAGTCGATGCTGGACAGGCTGGTAAGTCAGCAAACCAAGCTGCATGTGTATTTTGCACTAAACATACTGGTTACACTGCTGGCTTTCCTAGTGTCATGGCGGGCGGCGGCTTTCTTCTCCGCTTATATTTTCCTGATATGGTTTTATTCCCATAAACTCAAAAAGTATCCTGTAATAGGCAACTTAACTGCGGCATTGCTTGCGGTGCTGCCATTTTTTGGTATCCTTATGTATTTTAAGAACTTTTACCAGGTAATATTTGCGCATGCCACATTCCTGTACCTGCTTATTCTTACCCGGGAACTTATAAAAGACCTTGAAAATATAAAAGGCGACCTTGTAGCCAACTACCGCACTATACCTGTAATGTTTGGTGAATCGGTTTCTAAAAAGCTGATCACAGCACTTACGTTTCTTACTGTAGTCCCGGTGTATCTGCTGATAGATGTTTACAATGTTGGCTACATGGATATTTACTTTTACACGGGGATGATTATTATCATCTACTTCCTTATCCTGCTATGGAAAGCGGAAACCCAAAAGCAATATCTTAAGCTCCATAACATTCTTAAGCTGCTTATTGTTACCGGCGTTTTTTGCATTGTCCTCATCGATCCTTCTGTGCTTATTCACGGCCGTAATTTGCTGTACCGATAATATTTGCAATCAGCATATATTATAATGTATCTTTGCCGAATAAATTTATACAAATGGCTTACGGCAATATAAACAAGGGAGGCGCTTCGGGCAAAGGCGGAGACAGGAAGAAAAGTGCCCCTGCAGGAAAATCAGGTAAATCTGCTTCTAAACCGGGAGGAGAACGCAACAAAGATGGTTTTTCTAAACCAAAACAGGGTTTCATCAAGAAAAAATACGAAAAGAAAGAAGCTGCTGCTGCACCTAAGCCGGCCGGTAATCCTAATGAGCTGCGCCTTAATAAGTATATATCTAACTCAGGTGTTTGCTCCAGGAGGGATGCCGATATTTATATACAAAGCGGTAACGTAAAAGTAAACGGGCAGGTAGTTACCGAAATGGGCTACAAAGTTCAGATAAGCGATAAAGTAGAATTTGATGGCAAGGTATTGAATCCTGAACCGAAGGAGTACATATTGCTAAATAAGCCTAAAAACTTTAGCACGGCGGGTGATGCTGAAAAAAGCATGCGTAATGTAATGGAGCTTGTACGCAACGCTACCGATGCCAAAGTACAGCCTATAGGCCGTATGGATGCCACTACAACAGGCTTGCTTATCTTTACTAATGATACTGACCTTACACGTAAGTTTGCCCAGCCTAATCAAAAATCATTTAAAATATACCAGGTATCGCTGGACAGGAATCTTAAGTTTGAAGACCTGGAAAAAATGAGCAACGGCATTACGCTTGACGGGCATCGCCTGTATATAGATGAGGTAAGCTATATTGACGGCCAGCCAAAAACCGAAGTAGGTATTAAGCTGCGTACGCCAAATGTAAAAGTGGTGCGCGCCATATTCGAAGAATTTAAATATAATGTCCTGAAGGTAGACCGTGTATCATTTGCAGGGCTTACTAAAAAGAACCTGCCAAGGGGTAACTGGCGTTTCCTTACGGAACAGGAAGTTATTAATCTTAAGAATATATAAAGGTTTTCAGTAAGTAAGTTTTTGTATGGATGCAAAGTTAAATGAGCATATAGCAATACAATGGTTTGAAGACTTTAACAGCAAACAGCTGGAAAAGTTATTGGCGCTTTATGATGACAATGCCGAACATTTCAGCCCGAAATTAAAACTACGCAGACCCGAAACCAATGGCCTGGTTCAGGGTAAAGAAGCTATGCGGAGCTGGTGGCAGGATGCTTTTGACAGGTTGCCGACATT
>JBQGDS010000016.1:0-3591 GCA_052039185.1 Flavobacterium sp. | reverse complement strand
CTTCTTTAGGCGGGCGAACCACACCTTTTACAGTATCGCCTGTTTTAAGGCCTAAAAGACGTATTTGTGAAGTAGAAAGATAAATATCGTCAGGCGAAGCCAGGTAGTTATAATCAGATGAGCGAAGGAAGCCATAACCGTCCGGCATCATTTCAAGTACGCCTTCACTTTCTATAATTCCGTCAAACTCATAGTCAGGTTCACGGAAGTTTGGCTTTTTATTTTGCTGTTGTGATTGTGGCTGCCCTGAAGCTGGTTGCGGTTTTGGACCTTCAGTAGTTGCTTGGGGTGCAGCTGCTCCCTGCTCGGCTACCTTCTTTTTGTAACTAGGGTGATTAGGGTTGTTGGCATTAGCCCTTTCAATCTGCGCGCGCCTTTCTTCTTCGGTTAGCTGTCTGTGTTTTGGTTTGTCGCCTTCCGCTTGTTGCTGCTTAGGCTGATTATCTTTAACAGGCCGTTGCTGTTTTGGTGTTTCCTGTTCGTTAACAGTAACCACCGGTTTTTCAGCGTTTGGTTCTTCCTGCTTTGGTTTAATCTTAACCTCTTTCGTAGCGCGGATTTTTTGTTTAGGCTCTTCTCTGCCTTCGGTAGCCGGCACAGCCTCCGGAGCTGTTTCCTGACTTTCAGGCTTTTTATCTTCAGTAACCTGGGCTTTGGCTATGCGTGCCCTTTTGGGTTTCTCTTCTTGTGCTGCGTCTTGTGCAATAGGGGCATTTTCTTCAAAAAGCGGTTTTACTTTCTCGGGGTTAGCCGCCTGGTGATCCAGTATCTGGTACACTAACTCGTCTTTTTTTAAACCCCGGTACTTGCTTATGTTTGCTTTTTTAGCAATTTCCTGAAGCTCAGGAAGCTTCATTTCTTTCAATTCCGAAATGTCGAACATGTAAAAATTTTGGTTTAATTAATAGGGTAATTTCAAAATGTTGGGTAGGGTAATTTTTTTTGAAATAGGATGCTTCGCAGAATGAAGCACTTATGCTTATTGTTATGCAATATTACAAATTTATTTTTATTTGCAATAGCATTTTATAAAAAGAAAACATATTTTTGTGCAGCAATAAAACACCAAATGCTACAAAGAATACAAACTGTTTATCTTATTATATCTATATTGGCAACAGGCGTACTGCCTTTTGTTTTCCCTTTATGGATAACCGAAAGCGGCCTTGAATTTTACTTTGTATTTAACCTGGCGTTTATTGTATTGTTCGGCTTTAGCACTGTTCTCTCTATAATAAGTATGATGACTTATAAGAAAAGGAAAAAGCAGTTTGTAATGGGCCGGCTGAACATAATACTGAATTTGATTTTACTAGGATTATTTATATACCAGTCACTAAACTTATCCGGAGAGACTGATCCTGAAAAGGTGGTCTCTGAGAAGGGTATTGGGATGCTTCTTCCTATTGTTTCTATCGTTTTTTTAAGTCTTGCCAATAAGGCTATCAAGAAAGATGAAGATCTCGTAAAATCTGTTGACAGGTTAAGGTAAGCCTTTTAACTTAGTTTATTAGTGCGAAAAAAAAGTCCGGAGGTTATCCGGACTTTTTTATTTTATACTTTTCTTACCTAATTCAATTACCTCAAGGTTTTTAATTTCCTTCCCTTCTATTTCAAACCGAAGCATGGTACGTACCTGGTGAAAACCACTGATTCCCGCAGCTCCGGGATTCATATGCAACAGGTTCAGCTTTTGGTCATACTGTACTTTTAGTATATGTGAATGCCCGCAGATAAAAAGCTTTGGTGGATTTGCATTAATGGCGTCCCTTACGGCAGGGCTGTATTTGCCGGGATAACCACCTATATGTGTAATCCACACATCAACATCTTCACACATAAACCTGTTGTGAAGCGGAAATTCGGTACGTGCTTCATTGTTATCGATATTACCAAACACCCCACGCAATGGTTTTTCAGCCTTAATTGTATCGGTTACTCTCAGGTCGCCTATATCGCCGGCATGCCATACTTCATCAGCCTGGCGTACGTATTTCATTATTATATCATCAATATGGCTATGGGTATCAGACAGCAATAGTATTTTCATATTTGTAGGGATAAAAAACAAAGTTACAAAGCAGTTGCGACTTTTCAACTTTATGACTTTTCAACTTTATAACTTTATGACTTAATTGTATCTTTGTAGTGCAATGAGATACTTCATAGAGTTTGCCTATAACGGAAAAAATTATTGTGGGTGGCAATCGCAGCCACACAGCCCGTCAGTACAGGAAACAATTAACAAAGCCCTATCTACGCTGCTTAGAACGCAGATTGATGTACTTGGTGCAGGCCGTACCGATACAGGCGTGCATGCCCGGCAAATGTATGCGCATTTTGACCATGATGTAATAACCGATACCGAAACGCTGGTACAAAGGATGAATTCGTTCCTGCCAAAGGATATTGCGATATACCGTATCATTCCGGTTCATGATGATGCACACGCACGTTTTGACGCTACAAGCCGTACATATGAATACCATATTAGTACCTACAAAGATGTATTTGAGCATGAAGGCAGCTGGTATAACTTTCATCCGCTTAATGTTGACAGAATGAACGAGGCTGCGAAAGTACTGTTTGACTATATTGACTTTAAGTGTTTTTCAAAAACGCATACTGATGTAAAAACATTTAACTGCAAAATAAAAGAAGCCTACTGGCAGCAAAAAGGCACACATCTTGTTTTTACTGTAACGGCTGACAGGTTTTTACGCAACATGGTACGTGCGATTGTAGGCACACTTGTAAATGTAGGATTGGGAAAAATGAGCACTGATGATTTCCGCACGGTGATAGAAAGCCGGGATAGAAATAAAGCCGGTTTTTCAGTACCTGCTCATGGGCTTTACCTTATAAAAGTGGAGTATCCTTATATTAATCAGGAAATTAAAGAATGAAAACCACTAATAGTAAATCTTCTTCATTAAAAAAAGTAATGCAGTTTGCCCAACCGTATAAATCGCGGTTTAACTGGGTAATTGTATTTGCCGTATCGCTCTCGCTTTTTGCAGCGCTGCGACCTTACTTATTAAAACAAACCGTAGATAATTATGTTGCAACCAAAGACGGAACGGGACTATTATACTACGTATTACTAATGACCGGTGTATTGCTGCTGGAAGTTACATCGCAATTTTATTTTACCTACTGGGCCAACTGGCTGGGACAGGATATTGTGAAAGATGTGCGCGAAAAATTGTTTGCGCATATTGCTTCGTTCAGAATGAAGTTTTTTGATAATGAACCTGTAGGTAAGCTGGTTACACGTACTGTATATGACATTGAGTCTATTGCACGTATTTTCAGCCAGGGCTTGTTCATGATAATAAGCGATATACTTAAAATGCTGGTAATACTCCTGTTTATGTTTTACATGAACTGGAAACTTACACTTATTGTAATGCTTGCCATGCCTATACTCGTTTATGCTACACGCATTTTCCAGAAAAAAATGAAAGGCGCTTTTGAAGAGGTACGTACACAGGTAGCCAACCTAAATACATTTATACAGGAACGCTTAACCGGGATGAAGATTGTACAGCTTTTTAACCGTGAAGAAATTGAATACCAAAAATTCAAGGA
>JBQGDS010000015.1:0-6450 GCA_052039185.1 Flavobacterium sp. | reverse complement strand
CAATAATAAATAATAATTTTACGTTAATTAAAAAGCAGCAGTACTTTCATGATCTTAACACTCATGTAATGTATGACCTGATATATTTTGACGCTTTTGGGTATCATGCCCAGCCGGAACTATGGAGTACAGAGATTTTCAGCAAAATGTATAAAGCTTTAAAACCTAACGGTGTATTAGTTACTTATGCCTGCCGTACCGTAATTAAAAACGTAATGCAGGAAGCAGGTTTTAGTACAGAAAAGCTCCAGGGCCCTCCAGGTAAGCGAGAAATGCTTAGGGCTGCAAAGGTTTAATTTTTTGTTAAATGATTACAAAATTTTAAGTTTAGACGGATTTAATTTTTGATATTATTGTTTTGGTGTCGAAAATTTTGTTATTTTTACAGTGAAGTTCTTAATCATCTAATCACAAACAAAACTAAAAAATTAATAGAATGCCCAGACCTATGTTTAGCTACACAAAAAAGATTCTGGAAAGCGTAAGCTTCGATCCTAAACTTTTTTGCAAAGAACTGGAAAAAGCTGTAAAGGTATTATTACCTTATGAAATTGAGCAGTTGGTAGACTGGCTGCAAAGCTTCACGGTCGAAAAGCCGGAATTAAAAGCCTGCCTTATTTATGTAGAACAATAAGATGAAAGGAGCCTTAAACGGGCTCCTTTTTTGTTGTTATTTTTTGGCATTGGGACTTGTAATAGCCACATTCTGGAATGTTATGGCGCCTCTTACTACGCCTTGTATCACGCCTCTAAGCGCATCAATAATATGCAGCTTTAATTCTTTCTTGCTGTAAATAAGGCTTACCTCGCGCGATGGTTTTGGCTCCTTAAAATGCCTTAGTTTTTCAGATGATTTAGGATTCATATCCAGAGTATGCAGGTAAGGCAGCATGGTAAGGCCCAACCCTTCGTCAGCCAGACGTACCATGGTTTCAAAGCTGCCGCTCTCCAGCTGGAAATGGTTATGGTTATATAATGATGTGTTTCGGCATATATTCAGTACATTATTACGGAAACAGTGCCCGTCCTGCAACAATAATATTTTATCAAGGTTGGCCTCCAGGTCTTCCACATCAAACTCCTTTTTCTTGTAAGCGGGGTTATTTTCCGGCACATAGGCTACAAATGGCTCATAATACAACACTATTTCCTTAATACTTTCCTCATTTAGCGGTGTTGCGGCAATAGCAGCATCAAGTTGTCCGTTCTTTAGCATCCTGATGATCTCTTCAGTAGTACGTTCTTCAATAATAAGGTTAACCTTAGGGTACTTGTTTATAAAGTTGGACATGAACATAGGCAGTAATGTAGGCATTATTGTAGGGATTATACCAACCCTGAATTCACCACCTATAAAACCTTTCTGCTGGTCAACTATATCTTTTATCCTGTCAGACTCATTTACAATATTCTTAGCCTGCGTTACTATCATTTCGCCCACAGCGGTAAGCTGTATCGGTTTTTTGCTACGGTCAAATATTTGTATATCAAGCTCCTCTTCAAGCTTTTGTATCTGCATGCTAAGGGTTGGCTGTGTTACAAAACACTTTTCAGCAGCAAGCGTAAAATTTTTATGTTCGGCAACTGCCAGTACATAATACAACTGTGTAATGGTCATGATGTATAAATTTTTGTGATAAATTTATAAAAAGCATTGATAATAGTTATAGTCCGGCCTGTAATTTTTTCCTAACTTTGGATATAAACCAATCAGAAAAATTATATACAATGAAAGCTAAAGCTAAAAACGAAGCTACTAACATACTGGGTTTGCCGGTAAAAGAAACAGAACTTATAGCAGCTGAACTGAATATTTTACTATCTAATTTCCAGGTGTATTATCAAAATCTTCGCGGACTGCATTGGAACATACGCGGTAAGCGCTTTTTTGATCTTCATGTGAAATTTGAAGAACTTTATAATGATGCACAATTAAAAATTGACCTTATTGCTGAAAGAGTCCTTACATTAGGCCACACCCCATTGCATACTTTTGATGATTACCTAAAAAACAACAAGCTGCAGGTTGGCAGGGATGTTACTAAAGATACCGAAGCAGTACACCTGATAATCAATTCGCTGTCTGACCTGCTGAAAATAGAAAGGGTAATACTTGATGAGTCGGGCAATATAGGCGATGAAGGTACTAATTCCATGATGAGTGACTTTATTAAAGAGCAGGAAAAAACCATCTGGATGATGAAAGCCTGGAGCGAAGAAGAAATCTGACAGAATTATTACCCTGCGTAGAATAAGTTTAAATAATAATACATATATTCGCGCTGATGAAAATATTGGTAAATATAGTATTATGTCTGTTCCTGTCGTTTCTGGCGGCACCCACAGTTGTGAGTATCCTTGAGGATGAGGCAGATATATCTATGGTTTACAGCCTTACTGAAGAAGAAATACAGAAAGAGGTAAAAGAAGTAAAGGCACATCATTATTTCAATTTTGACTTTGAACTGTTCGCAACAGTTAAAAAATCTACACTCATAAAATCTGAAAACCTTCAGAGGCATGATAATGCCTCTGAAGAGATTTTCTCTCCACCTCCCGAAAACGTATAATACATTTTTGTACAGCCCATAAATTGAAAGGGTTGCGCATCTGCACGCTTTACAATAAGCATTTCAATGTATTATATTTTTTACGGTATGACTAAAAAGACTGATCTTTTAGCAAACCTAAAGTCTGATTTTCCTTCAGGCCTTGTGGTTTTTTTGGTGGCATTGCCACTGTGCCTGGGTATTGCCCTGGCTTCGGGTGCACCGCCATTGTCCGGTATTATAGCCGGTATTATAGGAGGTATCGTTATAGGTTCCCTTAGTAATTCACATATTAGCGTTTCGGGCCCTGCTGCCGGCCTTACGTCTATAGTGCTTGCAGCTATCACTGCGTTTGGTTCGTTCGAGCTTTTCCTGCTTGCGGTGGTACTTGCGGGCGTTTTGCAGCTTGCACTGGGCTTTTTAAAGGCGGGTAGTATATCTAACTATTTCCCTTCAAATGTTATTGAAGGCATGCTTGCCGGTATAGGCGTTATTATTATACTTACACAGCTGGAACATGCGGTGGGATATGATAAGAGCTATGAAGGCGATGAGCAGTTTTTCAGGACCGATGGCAGCAACCCTTTTTCAGATATTCCCGATATTATCCAGCGTTTTGAAGGTGGTGCAATTATAATTGCACTGGTTTCTCTGGCTATCCTTATAACATGGGATAAGGTACCTGCACTTAAACGACTGAAACTTGTGCCGGGCGCACTTGTAGCGGTAATTGCCGGTATAACTATTAACGAAGTTTTAAAAAGTACAGGCAGCCCGCTTGCACTCGAAACATCGCACCTTGTAAAACTGCCGGTACCACAATCGTTAGAAGATTTTAAAAGCATACTTATACTGCCTGATTTTTCCGGAATAGGTAATCCACAGGTATGGATAACCGCTATAACCATAACAGTTGTGGCATCTATCGAGACACTTTTATGTATTGAGGCATCTGACCGGATGGATGTACAAAAACGCTATACCGATACTAACCGTGAGCTTAAAGCACAAGGTATAGGCAACCTGCTTAGTGGCCTTATAGGCGGCCTCCCAATGACGTCGGTAGTAGTAAGGTCATCGGCCAATGCCAACTCAGGTGCTAAAAGTAAAATGTCGGCTATAATACATGGTCTTTTACTACTTGTATGCGTGCTTTCCATCCCAATGATATTAAACCTTATCCCACTTGCAACCCTTGCTGCCGTACTATTATTAGTAGGTTACAAGTTGGCAAGCCCTTCAAAACTGAAGCATTTCTGGGTTAAAGGTAAATACCAGTTTATACCATTTATTGCTACACTACTTGCTGTGGTAATATTTGGGCTGCTTTATGGTGTTGGTCTTGGTTTGCTTATCAGCGTTATATTTATTATACGCGGCAACCTTAAGCGTGCTTATAATTTCAGGAAAGAAGAATATGCAAAGGGTGATATAATTCATATCGACCTTGCACAGGAAGTTTCGTTCCTTAACAAAGCAGCTATAAAATCTACGCTTGCTGATATACCTGAAAACTCCAAAGTAATCATTAATGCTTCAGACACAGTTTACATTGCACATGATGTACTTGATCTTATAAAGGAATTCCGCGATATAAGGGCTAAGGATGAAAATATTGAAATAGCTCTTATTGGCTTTAAAGATGCTTATGAGCTGGAAAACACTCCAATGAAAAACGTTTTTGTAGAACACAAAGACGACACTGAATACGATTTAAAAAAAATTAATTAATAACTGCCAGACGGCAATTTCAAATAATAAAAAGCACAATTATGTCAAGCGAATTTTATAAAAAAATAATAGAGAACAACAAAATCTGGTCTGAAACTAAACTAAAGGACGACCCTGAATACTTCCAGAAACTATCAAAAGGACAAGCGCCGCCATTATTATGGATTGGCTGTTCGGACAGCCGTGTGCCTGCCAACGAGGTTATAGGCGCACAGCCGGGCGAGGTATTTGTACACAGGAATATTGCCAATATGGTTGTACACTCTGACATGAACATGCTAAGCGTACTGGACTACGCAGTTAACGTACTTAAAGTAAAGCATGTTATTGTATGTGGCCATTACGGCTGTGGTGGTGTTAAGGCTGCTATGGGTAACAGCTCTATAGGTATTATTGATAACTGGATCCGTCATATAAAAGATGTGTACAGGTATCATAAAAATTACCTTGATTCTATAATTGATGAAAACAAAAGGTTTGATGCTTTTGTAGAAATTAACGTTAAGGAACAGGTAATGGATCTTGCTAAAACATCAATTGTTCAGGGAGCTTGGAAAAACGGGCAGGAGCTTTGTCTTCACGGATGGGTTTACGGGCTTGATACAGGTATTGTAAAAGACCTGGAGGTTAATTTCTGTGATAATAATGATATGGATAAGGTTGACCGCCTTAGGTTTTAATGGTAATAAATAGGTCTTAAAGCTGTCTGTATGGGCAGCTTTTTTTGTTTATAATACTTAATACTTAAGATTATTCTTTTTCCAGGTTTTCATTAAACATGCTTGGAAGTAGTTGCGGTATAAACTTTATAAGTAATGGTAGGAGCAAGCTGCCTCCTGGTAACAGGAATATGGTAAGCGATGGTACCGTTTTACATATTTCCAGTAGTTGTTTTTTTATTTTTTTCTTTTCTTTATCATTCAGGCTACGATGGGTAGAGTGTGTAAGCAGCAGCATAAGCTCGCCGTTATTTGAAAGTTCTTTAGCCAGCCTTTTACTGTTGCGGTTTATAAGCAGCATAACAGTTTGCGAAGCATGGTCGTAAAAATGCTTAACGGGGTGGCTGTACTTAAAATAAGGAATATCTTTTTTATTAAGGCGTATAAACACATCAAATGACGCAATGCTTTCGGCAGCGGTTTCATCATCTATACCCAGGTTTTCAGCCAGTGAATACAGGAAGGTAATTTCACCCTCATCCGCCATACCATCACTCCATATAGCCATGCCTGCCATATCCATCAGATAATACTTTTCAATTTCAGCGCTAAAAAATGCAGCATCTATGCTTCCGGCAGTTTCGGCTTCAATATCACTTAAACGCGTATAGCGTACAGACGATTCAAAAAGTTTAATAAGCAGGCGGTCGTATTCGGTACGTTTGTTTTTTGAACGTAATGACAGAAGCACAATCCTTACCACAGTTTCCTCAAGCTTTTTCAGGTACTTTTCAGGAATTTCGCCATTTATTAAATACTGGCGGTATGCAAGTACATCCATAAACAGGAGGGCATTGGTAAGTATATGCGAAAAATTACGGCTAATGATATTCTCGTTGGTGCGTACCCTTTCATCCATCATATCCTCAAGTTGGTGGCTTAAAGGTGAAGAAGGCAGTACCTTTTGCAGCAGATTGAATCCTTCAGGCGTCATTTGCTTGTAAAAGCGTATTGTTTTCTGTATAAAGTCAGGCTTACTTTGCTTATCGCTCTCTAGGAAATACATTCCGTACAAGGCATCCAGCAGGGCAACCTTTGTCATTTCCTCAACAGTCCAGCCTTTCGTTTCTTTTTTATATAGATGGTTTACATCTGTTACATGCCCATAGATAAAGCCACTGTTCCGTACTTTTTTATAATACCCGGGCGTAGTTGATTCAACAGTAATAGTACCGCTTAAAAACTTATCGATCCAGCCACTTGCCGAAGGGTTTATCATTGTCTTGGAAATTACACTGCAAAGCTAACTAATTTTTTCGCCTTTGTGTTTCATTCAACAACAGTTAAATAAATCATATAATTCTTACAGATTGATTTTCGGATTGATTAAGTATCTAACTTTAATGTACAAATTTCAATAATATGACTTTAAAATCAGGTTATCCCTTCTGGCTTGTTAAAGACGGCCTGCCACATACTTTTCCAAAACTGGATCATGATGTAGAAGCGGA
>JBQGDS010000014.1:0-3312 GCA_052039185.1 Flavobacterium sp. | reverse complement strand
AGATAACAGGTCACCCCTGTTGGTGCGTATATGCTGCAGGCTAAACTCATCTATAAGCGCTTCCATCTTGGCTTCCTGCTCTTGTTTAGTAAGATTGGTAAGCTGTAGTACGCTAAGTATATTATCTTCAATGCTCAGCTTACGGAAAACCGATGCCTCCTGGGCAAGATAACCAATACCGTGTTGCGCACGCTTGTACATAGGGAAATCGGTAATTTCCATATTGTCAAGGTATATTTTGCCGGCATTAGGTTTTACAAGACCAACAATCATGTAAAATGAAGTGGTTTTCCCTGCACCGTTTGGCCCCAACATCCCTACGATCTCGCCCTGCTTTACCTCAACCGATATCCCTTTTACAACCGTACGGCCTTTATATGTTTTTATAAGATTATCTGCCCTTAAAATCATAACTTTTGTTTTTCAGTTATTTAAACGGTTCCAGACGCTTTTTCGTCTAAAGCTTCCCAAAATTCGTATGCCCTGCGCAGGTGCGGTATTACTATAGTACCTCCCACAAGCGTTGCAATACCAAGCGCCTCCATAACCTGTTCTTTATTCAATCCCTCTTTATGGCAGGTTTCCAGATGATACTTAATACAGTCGTCGCAACGCAATACTGCAGATGCCACAAGCCCAAGCAGTTCCTTGGTTTTTACATCCAGTGCACCTTCCATGTAGGCATTGGTATCAAGGTTAAAAATACGCTTGATAATTTTATTATTGTCAGCCAAAAGTTTGTCGTTCATCTTTTGGCGGTAGTCGTTAAATTCCTGTACCAAATCAGCCATTTGCTTCCTGTTCTTCTTTTAATTTCTGTTTATTCATTCGCGCAGCAATCAGTATACTGGCTTCATATAGTATTACAAGCGGTATGGTAACAATTATCTGGCTTACCACATCTGGCGGGGTTACAATAGCCGCTATAAATAAAATTATAACATAGGCATAACGCCTGTAATTTCTCAAAAATGCTGCACTTACCAAGCCTATCTTAGCCAGGAAATACATTATTATTGGCAGTTCAAAAACCAGGCCACATGATATTGCCGTAGTTTTTACAAGGCTAAGGTACGAATCAAGGTCAATATCATTCTTTACCATATCACTAATCTTGTAGTTACCCAAGAAATTAAGTGATAACGGCGTTATAAGATAATGCCCGAAAAGTACGCCAAGGAAAAACAAAATTGATGTCGTGATAATAAAAACCACTGCATACTTACGTTCTTTTTCATACAACGCAGGGCTTATAAACTTCCAGAACTGCCACAAAATAAAAGGAAACGCCAATATAAAACCTGCCGTTATGGATGTCCATATATCGGTTGAAAACTGTCCGTCCATTGTACGGCTCTGTATCTCAAAAGGCAGTTGTTTTATACAAAAGCTTTTGTCAAGGTCGTACCTGTTAGCGAGGTCGCAAAAAAAGCGGTATGTAATAAAATCGCCGTCTTTAGGTGCGAAAATAATTTCATCAAAAATAAAATCACTGAATGCAAAGGCAACACATCCTCCTACAATTATGGCAATAGAACTTCTTACCAAAAGCCACCTCAACTCTTCAAGGTGGTCCAGGAACGACATATCGCCCATTTTTTTCTTTGCCATTATACTATACCTTCTTTTAAAATATCATGTAAATGCAATATGCCTTTATATTCGCCTTCATCTGCTACTACAAGCTGTGTGATCGAGAAGTTCTCTAGCGTGTGAAGCGCATCAACAGCCATATCGGTCGATTTTATCGTTTTCGGGTTATGCGTCATAATGTCTTTAGCGGTAAGCCCGGCAATATTATCATGATTGTTAAGCATTCTCCTTATATCTCCATCGGTAATAATCCCCACAACTTTATCATTTTCAAGCACTGCGGTTACGCCCAGCCTTTTTTCCGAGATTTCCACAATCGCTTTTTTAATGCTGCAGTCAGGACTCACCGCAGGCCTGTGTGTACCATCAAGCATATCGCCTACACGCAGTAAAAGCTTTTTGCCTAATGCACCACCGGGATGGTATTTGGCAAAATCCTCGCTTTTAAAATTCCTCATTTCTATAAGGCACACGGCAAGGGCATCACCTAAAACCAGCTGAGCAGTAGTACTATTGGTAGGCGCAAGGTTATTAGGGTCAGCTTCACTTTCCACATATGCATGCAATACATAATCTGACTCTTTTGCAAGGAAAGAAGTTTTACTTGCCGTCATGCCGATAAGCACATTGCCATAACGCTTAAGCAAAGGCGCCAGCACTTTTATCTCGGGGCTGTTACCACTTTTGGAAATGCATATTACTATATCTCCCGGCTGTACCATACCAAGGTCGCCATGTATAGCTTCGGCAGCATGCAGGAATAATGATGGTGTTCCGGTAGAATTAAGTGTTGCTACAATTTTTTGTGCAATGATAGCGCTCTTGCCTATTCCTGTTACTACCACACGGGCTGTACTTTCAAAAATAAGCTGCACGGCCTGTGCAAAATCATTATCAATATGCTGCACTAAATTAGCAATACTCTCACTTTCAGAAAGTATCGTTTGTCTGGCAGTAGCCAGTATTGCGTCTTTATTCACCAAACTTTGCGAGTGTTTAAATATTTGCGAATAATAAAGATTTTTGTATCTTTATGTTCTGCAAATTTATGTAAATTACTATTAATAAATAATGAAATCAACCGAAATTGACTTACATAAAGAGTTAAAAAAGTATTTTGGTTTTAACAAATTCAAGGGCCTCCAGGAAGATGTTGTAAGGAGTATAATTACAGGCCATAACACATTTGTTATCATGCCGACAGGCGGGGGCAAATCCCTGTGCTACCAGCTGCCGGCACTAGTGCTTGAGGGTACCGCAATTGTAGTTTCGCCCCTTATAGCATTAATGAAAAACCAGGTTGATGCCATACGCAGCCTGTCGAGCGAACCGGGTATTGCACACGTGCTAAATTCATCGCTTACCAAAACAGAGGTAAACCAGGTTAAAAAAGATATTACTTCGGGCATTACAAAACTTTTGTATGTTGCACCCGAATCACTTACCAAAGAAGAATATATAACATTCCTGCGCAGCGTTACATTGTCTTTCGTAGCAATTGACGAAGCACATTGTATATCAGAGTGGGGGCATGATTTCCGCCCTGAATACCGTAACCTGCGTAATATTATAAAGCAACTGGGCGACATACCGGTAATAGGTCTTACAGCCACAGCAACGCCAAAGGTACAGGAAGATATACTCAAAAACCTTGACATGCCTAATGCCAATGCATTTAAGGCATCGTTCAACAGGCCTAACCTGTATTATGAAATACGC
>JBQGDS010000013.1:0-6764 GCA_052039185.1 Flavobacterium sp. | reverse complement strand
ATTGGTCAGCCCCTCACCTTTTAAAGTGCCTTAAAAATCTCAGTTTATATATGAACTTGTGCCTTATTGCGGGTGCAAAAGTAGTACTCTTTTCCACTTCCGCAAACTTTTATAACCCTTTTTTTAATCTTTTTTTAATAGATTCTCTTAACCTTCTCATAACATGAAGGTTGAACATGAAACTTTTTTTCAGGTTTCTAGTCCTGCCTTTTCTTAATTATATAAAATTAAAAACTCCGGCAAATGCCGGAGTTTTATACTATATATATGTATACTGCTTAATTATTCTGTTTCATTTACAGCAACACCCTTTTTATTACTGTTCAATATGGCGGGGTTAGCAGCTTTCTGTATTTTATCATCTTCTTTTTTTACAGCAGATTGTACTTCTTGCTTGCCCTGCGCATTCTTTACCTCGGTATTATTCCCTTCTTTAACTTCTGCGGCCGGCTCTTCGACAGCAGGTTTCTGATATTCTACATATTCAACTATTGTTTTGTCCGGTTGTTTCGGATAGCTTTGTGCTGAGGCTAAGCTTACTGCAAATAGCGCTGACAGCGATAACAGGATCTTTTTCATGGCTCTATTATTTAAGTGTTGAATAAAATTACTTTATAGTATACGAGCCTGAAACCCATTTCACTTTATGTTAACAGCCAAATTCTATTAACTCAACTTTTCTTATTAAGCAGCTGTTAATTAATTTACATTAAATAAACACTCCTTTGTATAGTTTAATGTTTCGATATAATGTTATTAATATTCACTTAATCCTGAGAATTGATTTTTGTGCGGTTACAACACAGTGGTGTATCAAACATATCTCAATTAATATTGAGCAGCGTTTCATTTTGTTTTTTATTTTTAGAAGGCCTGCCCTGATAAAGGACAGGCTTTCGCCTTCCTCATAATTTTCTGCCAAAACTTATTAAACGTAAGATTGTTCACTATATTTACTATACATCAAATCTTACTATGAATAATCTGATAGGCCCACTTACCCATTTTTGGATATTTTTACTTTTAGGAGTAGCCGCTTTTTTATTAAAGCGTATTAAGCTGGCGAAAGTATTTGTGATAGGAGCATTCTTTATACTATTCCTATTTACGATATCACCTTTCCCTATATATATGGTTCGCGACCTTGAGCAGCGCTATCCTGTTTATGAACCTACTAAAGCCGACAGCACACTTAATATACTTGTACTGGGTGCAGCCCATGTTAATAATGAAGAACTACCACCCCTGCAACGCCTATCAATACCACTGCTGGGTAGAGTGACAGAGGGTATCAGGCTACAGCATATACAAAATGGAAAAATTATTTTTTCCGGTTTTTCCAGAGCTAATAATTCGCCCCATGCTATTGCTATGGCTCAAACTGCAGTAAGCCTAGGTGTGAATCCGGCGGATACATTGATGCTTATTAAACCACAAAGTACCATTGAAGAGGCTATGGCTTATAAAAAACGTTTTGGGACAGACAAAAAATTTATACTGGTTACCAGTGCCATACATATGCCACGTGCCATGAGAATTTTTACTGAAGCGGGCCTGAAACCGATACCTGCTCCCACTAATTTTATAAACATCAATGAGCCGGAAACAAATCCGTACCATTGGTGGCCCTCATCATTAAAATTAATGTATACTGAGATTGCAACTTATGAATATGTGAATACTTTGTACTTTAATCAAAAAAAGTAATCAGTATTATTGCCTTTTCAGCCGTTCCTCAAGATACAGATTTACTTCTCCGCTTATAAGTGAATAGTTTTTCTGTTTTTGTTCAGCCAGCCTGTCGGTAAAAAGTATACCTAACAAATGATCGACTTCATGTTGAAAAATAACCGCAGTGAAACCTTCAACAATTTCTTCGTGTTGTTGCCCTTTATTATCAAAGTACGTTATACGAATTGTGTAATTACGTAATACATCACCTCTTAGTTCAGGTATTGACAAACATCCTTCGGCTCCTTTGCGTAATAGCTTAGAACGCCAGGTTATTTTCGGATTGATGTATACTTCAAAAGGTTCACCCGGTTTGTCAAAACGCTGTACCCAAATAACATTGCGCTTAATACCAACCTGCGGAGCTGCAATACCTACACCGGCATTGACAGAATCACGTACTGTTGCATACATCCTGTCAATAAGCAAAGGCAGCGACTCATCTTTTGGATCAATATCAGATGAGGCTGCCTTTAGTATTTTTAAATCTGTAGGGTTGGTAACCTGTAATACACGCAAAACCGCATTTTTACTGCCAGAAGTTATTAAGGCCTTTTCAGCCTTTGTAAACTTTTGGGAATATGCTGTTGCACACACCAACAATATCAACACTACAGATTTTACTTTCATTTTATATTCCCGCTACTACCTTAATTTCATCGATAATCCTTACGGCCAAAGCATCAGCTTTATCCTGCGATTTTGCCTCGGTATATATCCTGATAATAGGCTCTGTGTTTGACTTACGTAGGTGAACCCATTCTTCAGCAAAATCAATCTTTACTCCATCAATGGTCGAAATTTGCTCATGTGCATATTTTGCAGCCATACCTTCGAGTATAGCATCAACATTGATTTGAGGAGTAAGTTCAATTTTATTCTTGCTCATATAGTACTGAGGATACGAAGCACGAAGTGCAGATACGCTCATATTTTTCCCTGCAAGATAGGTAAGGAACAATGCTACACCCACAAGTGAGTCACGGCCATAATGCAGTTCAGGGTAAATGATACCACCATTACCTTCGCCACCTATAATGGCATTATTCTTTTTCATCATTTCAACAACATTAACCTCTCCTACTGCACTTGCTTCATAAGTTCCACCATGTTTTTCAGTAATGTCACGCAATGCACGTGATGATGACATGTTACTTACTGTGTTACCAGGCGTTTTGCTAAGTACATAATCGGCTACGGCAACAAGCGTATACTCTTCTCCAAACATTTCACCATCATCAGATATAAAAGCCAGCCTGTCTACATCAGGATCGACCACGATACCGAAATGTGCTTTTTCCTTTACTACCAACTCGCATATCTCACCCAGGTGTTCTTTAAGTGGCTCGGGGTTGTGCGGGAAATGGCCGTTTGGCTCGCAATACAGCTTTACTACCTCAACGCCCATTTCTTCCAATAACTTAGGGATAATTATACCGCCTGACGAGTTTACTCCATCAACCACGACTTTAAATTTAGCCTGCTTTACGGCTTCAACATCTACAAGCGGCAGCTCCAGGACCTCATCAATATGTATATCCATATAAGAATCGTTTGCAATTACTTCGCCCAGACTGTCAACATCAGCAAAATCAAAAGCTTCGTTTTCGGCAATGTCAAGTATTTTAGCGCCTTCTGCCCCACTTAAAAATTCGCCTTTTTCGTTTAGCAGCTTAAGGGCATTCCACTGTTTAGGGTTATGGCTTGCTGTAAGTATAATTCCACCATCTGCTTTTTCGAGAGGTACAGCTACTTCAACAGTAGGAGTTGTACTAAGACCAAGGTCGACCACATTAATACCCAAACCTATAAGTGTGTTTACCACAAGATTGTGTATCATAGGACCTGATATACGGGCATCACGCCCTATAACTACCGTAAGTTTATCTTTTTTTGAATACTCTTTAAGCCATGTTCCGTAAGCCGATGCGAATTTTACAGCATCAACCGGGGTAAGGTTATCGCCTGTTTTACCGCCTATTGTACCACGGATACCTGATATTGATTTAATTAGTGTCATACTTTTAAAATGGTTGTTTTCGGTAAACAAATATAAAATATAGATTTCAGAATTCAGTTTTTAGATTTTATATTTTCGTGAAGTTATATGTAATGCGATTTTACAATTTTCGTTTTTAAATATTACTCCTTACTTTAGGGGAATGAATTTTTTAGCACACATATATCTTTCGGGAGATGATGACATGGTAATGATAGGGAATTTTATGGCCGATACCATACACGGACACAAGCCGGAAGAGTTTCCTGCCGATATAAAAAAAGGCATACTATTACACCGTGCTATTGACAGCTTTACCGATAGCCATCCTGTCTTCAGGCAGAGTACAAAACGCCTGCACCCTACCTACCATCATTATGCGGGTGTTATTGTTGATATTTACTATGATCATTTCCTGGCTAAAAACTGGGCAGACTACCATGATACACCTCTTGAAGAATATGCACAGCGCTTTTACAGACTTTTAAAGGATAATGAACACCTGCTGACAGAACGTACCAAAAACATTATGCCACACATGATTAACTACAACTGGCTTGCCAGTTATGCCAGTATTGAAGGTATATCACGCATATTGGTACAAATGGATCATCGTACAAAGAATAAGTCAGGTATGGGGCACAGTGTAAAAGAACTGAAAGAGTTTTATCCTGAGTTTGAAGAAGAATTCCGTACTTTTTTTGAAGCCGTACAATTATTCTCAAAGCAAAAAATTACTGAACTATGAGTTTTATAAAAGCACTCGAAAATGCTTATACAAATAATATAAATGCAGATTATGCCGTAGCAATGGCTAAGTACATGAAAGATAATTTTGCTTTTATAGGGCTTAAAACCAACCTGCGCAGAACATTATTCAAACAAACAATAGATAGCCACAAACAGGAAGTAAAAGATAATGCCCGGGTAGTTGCTAAGTTATTATATGGTAAAAAGCAAAGAGAATACCATTACTCTGCCATTGAAATACTAACAAAAGAACTGAAAAGAAAATTCAGGAAGGAAGATATTGAACTAATTGAATATATGCTGATAACCAACTCCTGGTGGGACAGCGTAGATACGATTGCAAAATACCTGCTGGGAGGTTACCTGGAACAATTTCCTGATGAAACAGAGAATGTGATAGAACGTTTCTCGTCTTCAGAGAATATGTGGCTTAACCGTTCGGTAATAATTTTCCAGCTTGGTTACAAGAAAAATACCGATGAACATTTACTTTTCAGCGAATGCCTTAAACACAAACATTCAAAAGAATTCTTTATACAAAAAGCGATTGGCTGGGCACTACGCGAATATGCCAAGACGAACCCATATACTGTAAAACAATTTGTTGAGGGTGCCGGATTGAAACCCCTTAGTACCCGTGAAGCCTTAAAAAATTTGTAAAAACTATAAAAATCCTACTAAATAAAGTAACTTAGCCTTCTTAATAAACAATCTCCCTATTTTACTATAAAATGCCAGGACGTATCGTCTCAAAATTCCTATTGTTCTTTCGACACAACCTCCGCAGGCTGGAAGGTGTTTTTTTCCTTATGAAAAGCCTCCTGTCCGAAAGGCATTTTATATACCTGTCATGCGTGGTGGTCGCATTGTCTACATCATTTGCTGTAATTGTGCTAAAAAGCTTTGCGCACAATGTTTTCCTGTTGGCTAACTATATAAATGGCTACCTTAAACTACCTTATATAAATAGTATATTACCAATAGTGGGTATTTTGCTCACAGTTCTTGTAGTTAAAAAAGTGCTGGACGGGAAAATTGAAAAAGGCAGTTCCCGAATATTATATGCAGTGGCCAAACGTGGCGGTATTATGCCCCGCAGGCAGATGTATGCACAAATAATTACCAGCTCGTTAACAGTAGGCCTTGGAGGGTCGGCAGGGCTTGAATCTCCCATAACCATTACGGGAGCTGCATTCGGCTCCAACTTTGCCCAAAAATATAAACTATCCCAAAAAGACAGGATTCTTTTGCTGGCCTGTGGTGTGGCAGCAGGTATAGGCGCTGCTTTTAATGCACCAATTGCCGGAGTACTGTTTGCCATTGAAGTAGTCCTTACCGATGTAACCATTACGGCCTTCATACCAATTATGATTTCGGCAGCAACTGGCGGACTCGTTTCTACAATTGTGCTTAATGAAGAAGTACTGCTGTCATTTAAACAGGAACAGGTATTTGATTACCACAATATCCCCTATTACGTATTACTTGGTATTTTGGGCGGGTTTGTTTCTGTATACCATGCGCGAAGGTTCAGGGCAATGGAATCGCGCTTTGCCAATATGAAAGCGAAAGGTTATCGTAAGGCATTATATGGAGCAATTCCCCTGGCCATGCTCATATTCCTTTTCCCTACCCTTTTTGGAGAAGGTTATGAAAGTATAAAAGTGCTTTCAAACGGCGATGCAGCTACACTTCTTGATAACACGCTTCTTGAAAAATTTCGTGACAACGGATGGGTTGTGCTGCTTTTTGTAGGCGCTACCATGATGATTAAGGCCTATGCAACCGGGCTTACACTGGCAAGTGGCGGTAACGGGGGAAACTTTGCACCCTCTCTGTTTGTAGGCTCCTATTTAGGATTTTTTGTAGCTAAAATTGTAAGTCTTGCAGGATTAAGCAAAGATATACCCGTAGGTAATTTTACTATTGTAGGCATGGCAGGAATACTAAGCGGACTTTTTCATGCACCGCTTACTGCCATATTTCTTATAGGTGAAATTACGGGAGGTTACAATTTAATGGTTCCGCTGATGATTGTTTCGTCAATAAGTTTTGCAGTATCAAAGCAGTTTGAGAATTATTCTATGGACGTAAAACACCTGGCTGATAAAGGACAGGTATATACTACTGATAAAGACCGCAATATACTTTCTGGCATTGACCTTTTAAGTGTAGTGCATACTGAACTCAAAACATTACAACCCGATAATAAGCCTGAAGATGTAGTGAACCTGCTTGCGGGAACTACACAATGGGTTTTCCCGGTACTTAACGATAAGGAAAG
>JBQGDS010000012.1:0-4759 GCA_052039185.1 Flavobacterium sp. | reverse complement strand
AAACCCAATATTCCTGAAACTCTGGTCAGTAAACAATTCGGTAATATGGCAGCCGGCACATTTTAGCTGAAAGGTGCTATAGCCTCTCGCTTCGCTATCGGTAAAAAACTCGTTTTCATTGCGCTTTACCCTGTCATATTTACTATTAGCCGATATCAATGTATACTCGTATTGGGCTATACTGTTATAAATCCTTTCAGGCTTTATAACCTCATCTCCATACACTTTTGTAAAAAGCTGTTTATAAATTGCATCTTCTTTAATTTTACCGATAGCCTCTAAAATTGAGGAATCCATCTCTTCGTGGGTAACAATCGGTACAAGCACCTGGTTCTCAAGTTTTAGCTTACTGCCGTCCCAATTGTAAAATTTCATGAATGCCATATTTTGTATAGGCGGTACATTCCTGAGCCCTATCCTCCCCTGGATACCAATACCCCTGATATTATTATCTGCAAATGCTTTTTCCTGTATATGGCAGCTTGCGCAGGATATGCTATTATCTTTACTAAACCTGTTATCTGAAAATAATAGCTTCCCTAATTCTACGCCGTACATGGTAGGCCTGTTTGTATTTACCGCAGTATTCAGCCCCGGAAATCCCGGAGGAATGACTAACTCCACTTCAGGATTATCATAAACAACAGGCTGATAATCATCAGTACTGTTACAGGAAACAAGTACCAATACAAAAAATAAAATACAGGCTATTTTTTTCATGTCTATTAAAAGTAGAAGAGTCGTCACAAACTGTTTCGTGACGACTCTTAGTATAATTTAATTTTGTACTCCGGTTACTGAGAACATTCCTTTAATATCGCTCGTGCCGTTTCCGCCAAGATTATCAACAAACAATACCATGTTAGCCGCAGTGTGTATACTTGGTGTGGCATTGCCTTCGCCTAAAGTAATTGTGTTAGACGCACCGCTTAAAAGTTTGGCAAAGTCAGCTTTTATAGTAATGATCGGTGCGCTATCGCCTACTACAGCATTTGTACCAAGATTAAGTGTAATATCCCTGTATGCATCTACACCCTGTGTGTAGTTACCTTCCTCACCTTCTACAGTGCTGCCGGTATGTATAGATAATTGTTTATTATCAGCATCGTAAAAACCTTCAATTTTTGTAAAGCGGTAGCCTGTACCCCATTCCCAGTGCATTTGCGTATCATTGGCCCCTGCTGCTGCATAAAAATTAGGGAATCGTACCTGATCCAGCGTATTGAGTGATGATTTAACGCCTAACCCAAACTTTATCTGCCTGTACGTTCCTGACGGTATATTACTCAAAATATAGTTTAACGATGAAGGTTTGGACTGGTCAATAACTGCTGCTCCCCTGTCCAAATCATTTACATTGTATGGAACCTCAGTACCATCATCTTTAATAAGCCTTATATTGCTGATAACATATTTTAACTCTGCAAAATGATGTATCTGTCCCACTGCTGATGTATTGGTAGTTGCCAGTCCTGAGTTGGCATCACCCAGCACAATTGTAGTGTTATCAAATGTGTTATTAAATTTTAATGTTACATTGTTCGCTACAGGAGCGTCATCACTTGAACATGATGAAATAGCTAAAGCTGCTAAGCACAGTGAAAAGATTTTTTTTACGTTTTTCATTTTTGTTATTTGATTTTAATTGAAATTCTATTTTTAAAAGTTTAGTTTGAGTGAAGTAAATATGTTCCTCCCCATCCTTGGGATATTGCCCCAATCGGCATAAGTACTATAATATTCGTTGAGTATATTTTCCGCACCAACCTGAATCACAGCCGTACTGTTTTTAACCATAAAAGTGTAATCGGCTGAAAGATTCCATATCCTGTAAGCAGGGGTTTCATCTTCACCATATTCCGGGCTGTAATTAATTTGTTCGAAATCTCCGTTCACAGAAGTCTGGAAACCAAATTGCTTATACATATAATTCAGTGAAGCCATATAGCTCATAGGGCGGATGAAAGGGAGGTTACCGCCTTTATTATCAGTTCCGCGCGCGTATGTAAGCGTACCTTTCCAGTGCAGATGTTCTAATATGTCATAACTGGTATTGACAGACATATTGAAAAGCGTGGCATAATCAAGCGATGTATATCCCTTAACGCCAACCGACTGATAGTTCATGGGGCTACCTAAGCTTAATATCCTGCCTATTATATAGTTTTGAATATAGAAGTAATTAACCTTAGCCTCAATAGCAGCTTTTTCTGTTTTAAAGCCTGCGCTTGCATTAAGCTCATTGCTAATCTCATTTTTCAGGTTGGGGTTGCCTATATAGTCATACCTGTCAAAACTGTTGTATATGTAATAGCCATAACCTTCGGATACTGAGGGCGCCCTGTGACCGTATCCTGCCCCTACCGAAAAAGTAAAACGGTTTATATCTAACTGATAACCCGCATGCAGGCTGGGCAGTATCCTTGTTTTTTCCTGTGGTGCACCGGGATAAAAAATATGATTGAACTCAACGTATTTTGAGTGGTTATAATTTACCGCAAGTGAGCCGCCAAAAGTAAACCGGCTTTTCCCGGACACGTCTAATAAATTACTTAATGATAACCCTGCAAAACGTGTAGTTACCCACGGCCAGCTATAGGCAAACATAATACGCTGACTACGATCTTGCGGGTACATGCGCATTTCGGCAATTGAAAGATTCTCATAGGCATTCAGCTGGATTTCTGAAGAATAATTGCCGCGTTTCATATTGGCTTTGGAAACCAGGCCGTAAGTTGTACTCCAGCCGGGCATATCCATGTGTACTAAATTCTCCGGTCTTGTAGTATCATCCATATAATGCTCTACCGCATTGTAATACACCTTTGTATCTACTACCCTTACCAATCCCTCTTCAAATAACTGCTTGTATGCTGCGGACGTAATAATGGCACGCGACAGCCATAAATCCATAGGCAGTGCCGGGAAGCCTACATCTTTTGCCACATCAAAAATAGCATCAACCCTTACTGAAGAAAGTTCACTTGTTTTATAGGCCAGCCCTAATGATGAGTTGAACTTATTAAACTGCGAGTGCTTGACTTCATTATCGTTACCATCTTTATAATTTTCTGCGGTACGGTAAGAAACACCTGCATCTGCTACGAACCTGCTTCCCGAAAATGAAACACTTCCCAGGTTGAAGAACTGCCTGTTATTGAACTCAAAGCCGCTTTGGTAGGCGCCATTCCATTTTTTTTCCTGGCCAAAAGGCGTACTCTTACGTTTCAGGTTAATGCTTCCTGCAACACTGGCACCGTGCATGCTGCCCTCTTGACCTGATTTAATATCAATTGCCGAAAGATTATTAACCTCAACATACGATGTTACAGGATCCATTTTATCGGTGCAGGCGCCAAAAATGTGCATCCCGTCAATAGTTATCGTGGAGCGTTCCGAACTCATGTTGTTTAGTAAAGGTTCCCACGCATACGCCCCTCTTTTAATGAAGCTGATATTATCAGAAGAAGCCAGGAATTCATCAACCGAAACAGCCATTTTCATATCGGTCTCAATTTTCTTTTTTACCGCAACGTTTAATTCCACCTGTTTAATCTCGGTTATCGTGTCGTGTCCGGCAGGTATATTTTGCGCTGTTGCATAAAGACTGAAAAAAAACAATACTACTATTATTTTTTTCATGGCATCAGAATAAGGTATCAATAAAAAGTTCGCTTTTTATCCCTTCTACCCCGGGCGTAAAATCTGTTGGCACTTCCGTACCTTTAAGTATCAGCCCGTTTTGGTTTCGTAGGATAAAGTTTAAGGTCCAGTTACCTGTCATCGTGTAATTAACCATACCATAGTACAGGCCATTTTCCCGCTGTGTCAAATCCTGGTTATTAGGCGATGAATGATTACCCATGGAAGGTTCGGGCATGCGCGGGTCAAGCTCTAAAGTATATCCCATCGCTTCGGAATAAGAAAACTGAGAAGGATCAGGGAAAGTACCGGCAGGATTTTCAGGCTCATTGTATTTATAAATGCCTGCTACCAGTTCGTTTAATGCCACTCCCGGTTTTTGTGGCGCTACAAGGGCTATGTAATATTGTTGTCCGTCGTTACCTGTAAAAGCTGTCATGTTCAGGTTTTTATTGGTTTGCGTTTGTACAGCTATATCCTGATTTACTGTGAAAACTTGGTTACCATCAGTAAATGAAAGGTATAGCTTCCAGCTATTCACATTATTACTGGCTTCGGTAAATACTGAATAGCCTTTGTAGTACTGATTTACAGCATCATAGGTAAGATTGTATTTATGCGGACAGGAGGTGTTAGTGCCTTCGCTATTAGTAAATACAGGAAGGAAAGTAACCTGGCCGTTTTGTATTTTCTGGTTGCTTTGGGTGTTGGTAATGGTAAGGCGGATTTCGTTATACCCTTTATATAAAGTACCGTTTAATGCCTGGATGCTGACAGTATATACCCCGCTGTTTACAGAAACAGCTTCTTTAAACTCAAAATACTCCGGCACTACAGCGCTGTTCTCGGCTTCATAATCCGTTTTATCAAGCGTGCACGATGTAACTGCACAACAAAGCGCAATTACAAGAAAGTTAAAAGCTTTCATTGAAATTAAATTTTGAAAGGAATAAAATTTAAGGTGCTTAGTAATCGGTACACCACACAGCATATGAAAAATGTTTACATGCTTTAAACCTAATTATCAAAGCTGTACGACAGTTTACATAAAGTGTAATGCAATGCACCGATTTACTATCTGCTGTAATTTATAGCAGATGCAAAACATAATTATACA
>JBQGDS010000011.1:0-3582 GCA_052039185.1 Flavobacterium sp. | reverse complement strand
CTTCAAACGAGTTGAATACATAAGTTAATGAAGAATTCTCGAAATTTAGCGGAAGCCCCACACCTGCATCACCCGGTATAAGGTTAATATCATCAAAATAATACGTCTGGCCACCGCCTGCGATATTAAAGTTGAAGAACAGGATTATCTTTGAATAGGTTTGAGACATATCAACACCTGAGAAATTATAGGTAAGATATTCCCACTGGTTAGCTACAGTTGTAGTTGCCAGTACTTCGTGAGCTATAGTATTATTGTTCAAGTTTTCCACTTTAAGCAATACAGGAGTATTTGCTGCCGGTGACCATACTTTAATCCTGAAGTAATGCATTGATGCAAAATCAATGTTTTCATCAAGGGTAATAGTAGTACCCGCCCATGTTTCAGCTCCCGGGTTTTTTACAAAACGTCCTACTTTAGCGCTGGTATTTAAACCGCCAACGTGAGGGTTGTCAACCACAGATGTGGTAGGCCCGCCAAAATCATCAAAAGCATAATTTAGTGTATTGTTTTCAAAATCAAGTGGGAGTAGAAGCGGATTGGTTATTGTTACAGTCTCGGTAACAGTTGTTGTAGCTGCACCACCGCTGAAAGCAGTTATAGTAACCGTATAAGTACCTATGTTAGTATACTGGTGTGTTACAGTTTGCCCTTCGTTAAACTGTACCGGTTCCTGTGCAGGGTCTTCGCCATACATTACCTCAAAGTAAGCCTCGTTGGTAGCTGTTGCCGTAACATTAATTGCAAGCGTGTTGCCCGGCACTCCCGTTACTTCTGCAACTACATCAGTAGGAGCAACGAATGATACGGTAAGCTCATGGTTATATTCAGCTGTTTTACCATTTACTGAGATACCTACGACTTTTACGTTATATACGCCTTCGGCATATGTATGAGTAATTTTATTACCCGGTAGTACCTGTCCCGGTTCGGCTGTCCCGTCGCCATAATAAATTTTAAAATGCGACATACCCTGCCCGTGTGGGGCAATAGTTACAAGCCCCGAATTGTCCTGCGTTATGGTAAACAATGCAGAAATACCGCTTGGCGCCGGAGCATTCATCAGCTGGTCAATGCTCTTGCTGTCATCATCTGAACAGCCCAGTGCAATTGCAGCCAGTACAAATGTTATTAGGAATTTTATTTTTTTCATGATCAGATTTTATTGATAGTTAAGATTTTGTTGCCAGAACCCTCCTGAGAATTGTATCTCCTCAAACGGAATAGGGAATACCTCGTGCTTATTGTTTACAAAGCCCGGTATGGTGCCAGCCGCCTTGCCAGTACGTACAAGGTCAAAGAAACGATGGCCTTCGCCAAACAGCTCTTTCCTTCTTTCATTATAAATAATATCAGTAAGGGTAGTACCTGTCTGACCTGTAAGGTCGTTACTGCTATTGCCGTAGGCTCTTCTGCGCACCTGGTTTACATACTCGCGTGCAAGCGCATCATTTATACCGCCACGGTTAAGCGCTTCGGCAGCCATAAGCAATACATCAGCATAACGTATAGCCCTGTAATTATTAGGGTTCGTAAGGTTAAGGTCACCCTGGGCGTTTTCGCTGCGTTTACGTGGTATGTATTTCCTGTTATAAAAACCTGTATGCTTGTAGCCTTCGCCCCATGATACACCTTCGCCGCCATTCCAGCTGGTATTTTGTGCAGCAAATTCTTCAATATCAAGTATTGAAACTTCCCTTCTCAGCTCATCAGCATCAAAAATACCTGCTGCTTCGGCTGTAGGAACGTTGAAACTGTGGCCTGATGAGTATAATGGACCATCATAGCCCCTTGGTCCGCTAAAGCCAACAGCTACGTTACCTTCGCTACATTGAAGACATTCATAACCGGCGCCTTCAACATCAGTATATTGTACTTCAAATACAGATTCAGGACCGTTTTCAGATGCGTTATCAAACAATGCCAGATAAGCGTTGCCCTGTACAAGAGAGAAACTGTAATCATTAATTACACGCTCAAACATTTGGGCTGCCTGAGGGAATTTATCCTGGTATAAATATACTTTGCCAAGTAATGCCTGTGCAGCAGCCTTGGTAGCACGGCCTACGTTTGGCGCAACAGGGTTAAGGTCTTCAATAGCTGCCAGCAGGTCAGCTTCAATAGCTGCATATACCTGTTCTTTGGTTGAGCGCTGAATACTTTTTTCATCACCCATTTTAAACCTGGCATCACCTTTCATTGGTACACCGCCAAACCATTTTACCAATTCAAAATGATAATAGGCGCGAAGGAAGCGTGCTTCGGCAATAATCTGCTTTTTGCCTTCAAAATCTATTTTGTTTTGGAACTCCATAATGTAGCTTGCCCTGTTTACACCGGCATACATCCAGTCCCATACGTTTTTAAGGTTAGCATTTACAGGCCCGTGGGTCATTTCGTCTATTTGCTGCCATCCCGGTACATCGCTCGCGCTTTCTCCACCTGAAAGGGTATTGTCTGACGCTATTTCGCCCAATATTACATTTACGTAGGTTGACTGCAATATGTCATAAGTAGCAATCAGCGCCATACGGTAATCTTCGGGCGAGTTAAAATAGTTTTCTGAGCTTATGGAATACTTTACATCCCTTTCTACATAATCATCGGTACAGGAAATACTAACTGCTGTGATGATACTGAAAGCCAATATGGCTGTTATTATTTTTCTTTTCATGATTTTTTAGAAATTAAGGTTTAAGCCGAAAAGATAAGTCCTCGGTACTGGGTAAAAACCATAGTCGATACCCGAAGCAAGTGGTTGTCCGCTTGATGCTCCCGGGTCGTATCCTTTATATTTGGTAAATGTGTGCAGGTTGTTTACACCCACATATAACCTTACTTTATTTATGTATGCTTTTTTAGTGAAATCAGGATTAATAGTATAGCCTAACTGTACTGTTTGTATCCTGAAGTAAGAAGCGTCTTCTACAAAATAGTCAGAGAACAGGTTGTTTGATGTAGCGCCTGTAGTTACCCTTGGTACAGTATTGCTTGTACCTTCGCCACGCCATCTGTCAAGTGTGTAATTCATTCTGTTTACATCGGTTTGCGTCCTTTCGTAGTTACGAACCATGTCATTACCTAATGATGCAAAACCAAAGGCTACAAAGTCAAATCCTTTATAGTCAAACTGTAAGTTTATACCCATTGTAGCATCAGGTATCGGGTCACCTATACGAACCCTGTCAGAATTATCAATTTTACCATCGCCGTTAACATCTCTAAAACGGATATCACCCGGCTGTGCTGCCACACCCGAACCTGCAGTAGACTGGTCGGCATGTGCTGCTACTTCGGCCTGGTTTTGGAAAAGGCCGTCTGTCTGGTAACCGTAGAATGACCCTATAGGATCGCCTACTACCATTCTTACCGGAGCTATCTGGCCTACGCCGAATGAACCTCCTGTAGGTATAGCACCATTATCTACACGTGTAACTTCATTTTTAATAAACGCAACATTGTAGTTTATGCTGAAGTTGAAGCTTTCACCAATGCGGTCTTTATAGTTTATTGCAATTTCAAAACCTTTATTCAGCACGTCACCGGCATTCATGGTAGGGTATCTTCCGCCAGGCCCGTTAG
>JBQGDS010000010.1:0-2042 GCA_052039185.1 Flavobacterium sp. | reverse complement strand
TGAAGGCTTCAAAGAGTATATCGAGAAGAGATAATGCAGAAGGATAATTATTGATTCAAAAAAGAAGAGCCGTATAAATTATACGGCTCTTTTATTTATAAGTTTTCGTAGGATTTGTCTACAAGAAACTCAAGTGCATTTTTTATCTTATTTCTACCATGTATCGTATTAAGATCGATACCACAAAAAGAACTTCCGTTCACCTCAGGAAACATACTCAGATAGTATGAGCCCGCTATTAATATAGCTATTATAGCACGAAAATCTTCTGACCTTTTATCAAAATGCGGATCTGTTATACCCTTAAATAATACTTCTCCATTATCTTCCTGGCCATCAACCAGGTTTTTAAGTGTATTACGATCTTCATATAAGCTCCATAAAAGTATTTTTTGCAACTTTTTATTTTGGGATACATAATCAAATTGCCGTAAAAGCATTTGTTTCGTAAATTTCTGTCCGCCATCAGTAATTTCTTCTTCGGCATCATCTTCCGAAACATTAGTCCAGAAATCCTGAGTGCGTATATATTCATCCAAAAGCCCATCTGTCCCGCCAAAATATTTGTAAACCAGCTTTTTATCTAAACCCGCAGTAGCTGCAATATCGTTCACTTTAAGCGCCATATGTCCTTTATCAGTAAGGATTTCAGCTACCGCATCCAGAAACTGCTGCTTGCTTTTATCTTTATTGCGTTCTCTTGGCTTATCTCCCATGTATCAGCATATTATAAATTAGGCACAAATTTACAAAATTTTCAAGTCACTATTTGGTGACTTTTACTATATTTGCCATCATCAAATCAATAATGAAAACGAAGAGTTATTTTTTTATAATCCTGCTGATGGTTATAACAGCCAAAATGCATAGCCAGGCAAAAATAAATGCATACTTTGATCATTTGTTTAGTAACTGTAAGTTTATGGGAAGCGTTGCCGTTTCCCATAACGACAGTATTATTTATGCAAACCAGACAGGTTATTCCAATGCTGAAAATAAAACTTCGCTAAACAGGGATACGAAATTCCGCGTAGGATCTATAACAAAAACATACACCGCCACCCTTATCCTTAAAGCCGTCGAGGAGAAAAAGCTGAAGCTTAACGATAAGCTCAGCTTTTTTTATCCTCAGGTAAAGAATGCCGAAAAAATTACCATTACCCATTTGCTGAAGCATCATTCAGGGATTTTCAATTTTACGGAAATTGAAAACGAGGGAGAGTGGGAACGGAATTTTCATACTGAAAAAGAGTTTATTGATTATATACTCAAACAGCCCCCTGTTTTTGAACCGGGAACTAACCATGAGTATAGTAATACCAATTATGCATTGCTTGGTTTTATATTGCAAAAAGTATATAAACAACCATATGCCAAGATATTGAAAGATAAAATCACAAAGCCGTTACAGCTTAAAAGCACCTATTACAGCCCTGTAACTGATGTAACAAAAAACGAAGCCCTATCCTACAACATACAGGACAGTTTCCTAAGAAACAACGCTGTAAACTTTTCGGTACACTTTGCCGGGGGCGGTATAGTATCTACACCTGTTGAGCTTAACAAATTTCTGTATGCACTTTTCAACCATAAAATCATAAATGCAGAAAGCCTGAAACTAATGCTTCCTGAAAAAAACGGCGAATATGGTATGGGCATACAAAAAATTGCTTTGGGAAGCACTTATAGTGTTTATGAACATGGAGGACGTGTAGAAAATTATATTTCTGATTACTGGTATTCAGCAAAAGACAATCTTGGCATTGTAGTCCTTTCTAATGCAATAAACATAAATATTGAAGAAGTTTTGCTTACGCTGCTGAAATCGGTTTCAAAAACAGATCCTGTTTTAGCTAACTTTAATGCAACCGAAACAGTACCGGAAAACCAGTTCTTATTGATTAAAGGAACATATTACGATACAAAAGGAGAAACATCGGTTACTATTTCTTCAGACGGAAGTAGTTTAGTATTCCAGGATTCACGACCGGGGCAGGATTTTGTTCCGTTCGAATATACAGGCAATAATACTTTTGTATACG
>JBQGDS010000009.1:0-13121 GCA_052039185.1 Flavobacterium sp. | reverse complement strand
TTTTACAAAAAACTTAAGCCTTTCTTTAAAATCATATTCCTGCCCATTGTAAATAAGAGGCATTCCCGGCACGGTATAGGTAAGCGCAGCAAAAGCTTCAACAGCTTCAGGGCTGCCCATCCTTTCATATTCAGTACCGTTCCATGAATTTTCATCGTGGTTAGAGGTAAAGTACATAGTAAAATCATCTTTTTCCCAGTCCTTATCCCGTTTTACCATGTAGGCATCCCAGTCCTTTACTGTTTTTTTACCCTTGGCAATATCATTCATCAGGTGGTGCGATTCCCAGCCATAAGCCATATCAAAGGCCTTTTTCATATACTCCGGCTTTTCGGCCTCCATGAGCATGAACACAGGCTTAACCTTATTTAACTCAGGTGTGGCCTGCTCCCAGAAATCAACCGGAACTTCGGCAGCCACATCGCAACGGAAACCATCAACATCCGCCTCTTTCAGCCAATACTGCATATCTGCAATCATAGCCTTTCGCATTTCCTTATTGTCATAATTCAGCTCTGCCACATCGGTCCAGTCAAACGGCGCTATAATCTTGCCGTCTTTATCTTTATTGTACCATTCCGGGTGCTCGTCAATCCATGCATGATCGCGTGCTGTATGGTTAGCCACCCAATCCATAATAACATAAATACCACTATCATGGGCTGTTTTAACCAGTTGCTTAAAATCGTCAAGCTTACCAAATTCAGGATTCACACCTCTGTAATCTTTAATAGAGTAATAACTGCCCAGGCCTTCTTTCCTGTCTTTTACGCCTATAGGGTGTATTGGCATAATCCAGATAACTTTTACGCCAAGCTTTTTCAGTTCAGGAATATCTTTTGCAAATGCATTAAACGTCCCTTCAGGAGAATACTGCCTTATGTTAGCTTCATAAATCACGCTGTTCTCCATCATGGCCGGACTTACCGCAGCCAGTGTTTCAGTTGTTACGCTTTCGGTTGCTGATCCGGTTTTCTTATCATCCTTACAGCTTACTAAAGCTGCCAGGCATAAACCTAAAAAAGTGTTTTCTTCATATCTGTAAATTTTACTGCTTAGTTAAGTTCCAATACCAGAACCGACTTAGCATCAATAGTAATATCTGTAGCCAGGTTAACCGATTTGCCTGTCAGCACCTCTTTACCTGTTTTAAATGTTTTTATACCTTCCGAGAAACGATCGGTTTTAAATGTTTTGGCTTCGGCGCTGTTATTTATAACTACCATAACTGTTTCCTTGTCATTGTAGCGGAAATATACATACACGTTATCCCACGGTAGGTAATGCAGCATCTTGCCATTGTGAATTACATCTTTTCCTTTCCTCCAGTTGAACAGCTTAGATGAGAAGTCATAGAACTGTTTTTGCTGTGCGTTCCTGCCTGATGCAGTAAATACCGAATTAGCATCGCCTGCCCAGCCGCCCGGCATATCCCGACGGATGTCGCCATCGCCTTTGCCTTTATCTCCTGCCATACCTATTTCAGACCCGTAGTAAATTTGAGGAATACCACGTACCGTAGCTATAAGCGTCATTGCCATCTGGTATTTTTTAAAATCGCCTTTGTAAATTTCGTTGAAACGGCCTGTATCATGGTTTTCAGCAAATATCAAAAGATTATTCACATCAGGGTACAGGAAGTCGTTCGTAAAGTTATCATACACCTTCTGCATACCCTGATCCCATGATGGCTTGTCCTCATTAAAAACACCACCAATAGCATCATGCAATGTAAAGTCCATAACACTTGGCAGGTGCGAATTGTAACTTTGTATAGCGGCAATTTTGCTATCCTTCTGCCAGAACGCCATTTGTGCCTGGTCGTGCATCCATACTTCACCCACTATATTAAAATACGGGTACTCATCGGTAATAGCCTTTGTCCATTTCGCTATGCCATCCTTATCGTTATAGGAATAAGTATCAACGCGGAAACCGTCAAGGTCGGCATATTCTATCCACCATATAGCATTTTGAGTAATGTAGTTCAATACTAACGGATTACTTTGGTTCAGGTCAGGCATGGATTCTACAAACCAGCCGTCAACACAATACTTCGTATCAATTTTAGATGCATTAGGGTCAAACTGCGTAGTCATGCGGTAATTACTTTGTGCATACCCCGGGAACTGGTGCACCCAGTCATAAGTCGGCAGGTCTTTATACATCCAGTGCTCACTACCCCAGTGATTGGTAACATAATCCTTAACCAGTTTCATATTCCTTTTTTTCAGTTCTGCCGAAAGGCGCAGGTAATCCTCGTTCGTACCAAAGCGCGGGTCTATTTTGTAAAGGTCAGTTTGTGCATAACCATGGTATGAGCCCTGAGGATGATTGTCTTCGCACATTGGAGTATTCCAGATAGCGGTTACACCAAGGTTTTGAAGGTAATCAAGGTTTTTAATTATCCCTTCGATATCGCCGCCATGACGCCCGTTAGGATTTTTCCTGTCGGCTTTTTCAGCCATATTCAGGTTGTCATTATTTGGGTTGCCATTCGCAAAGCGGTCAGGCATGATAAGGTACATCAGGTCAGACGAATCAAAGCTTTTTCTTTGCGCTGAATTTGCCTTTCGCTGCTTAAGCTGGTAGTTACGCGTAAATTTAGCCTTGCCTTTCGCATCTTTAAACGTAAAAACAATGCCCGATGCCGGAACGTCCTTTGTATCTATAGTCACAAAAATGTAGTTAGGGTTCTCTGTCTTCACTACATTTTTGATGACAATATTATTAGAAACAGCCGGGCTGTACTGCGCTATGTTTTTACCGTAAAACATAACCTGCAGCTCAGGATTGTGCATACCTGCAAACCAGAAAGGAGGTTCTGTCCTTTCAATCTGTGCAAATGCAAAAGTTGTGGTCAGGAGTAATAATGCCAGTAATTTTTTCATGTGTTATTATAGTTTAGCCACGAATTACACGAATTTATGCAAATCATTAGAAATGCAAATTCATGTAATTCGTGGCTGATTAATTTAAACTGTTACCAGTGTGTTGGGCTCTACCTGAACGGCGTTGCCATTTACATATACAGTAAGCTCTTTGTCGCCTTCCAACGTGAACGTGGTTGCATCGGGCTGTACCGAAACTTTAAGCACCTGGTTACGGAAGTTGATCTTGAAGCTGTAGCCTTTCCATTGCTCCGGAATCCTCGGCTCAAAATGAAGCGTGTCATTTTTAACCCTCATACCGCCAAAGCCTTCTACAATACTCATCCATGTTCCGGCCATACTGGTTATGTGGCAACCTTCCTTCACTTCCTTGTTATAATCGTCAAGGTCAAGGCGCGAAGTCCTTAAATAAAAAGTGTAAGCCTGATCCATCCTGCCCAATACAGCAGCCTGTATAGAGTGTACGCATGGCGAAAGACTGCTTTCATGCACCGTAAGCGGCTCATAAAAATCAAAATGCTTTTCCAACTCCTCCCGACTGAAATGATCTTCAAAGAAATAGAAACCCTGAAGCACATCAGCCTGTTTTATATAAGGTGAACGAAGTATCCTGTCCCAGCTCCATTTCTGGTTGATAGGGCGCTGGCTTTTATCAAGCTGGCTTACGGGAGTCAGCTCTTTATCAAGGAAACCGTCCTGCTGAAGGTACACACCATGCTCTTCAGAATATGGGAAGTACATGTTATCAGCCACCTCTTTCCAACTTTTCATTTCTTCAGCCGAAAGTTTTACCTTATCCATAATACGCCTATGGTCGGCACTGTATTCTTCATTTACCCTGCATATCTGCTCTACCGTATAATCAATACACCACTTGGCAATATAGTTGGTATAAAAGTTATTGTTAATGTTATTTTCGTACTCGTTGGGCCCGGTAACACCCAGTATTACATACTTGTTCTTATTCGCTGAAAACGTTGCCCTCTGGTGCCAGAAACGTGCTATGCCTATGAGCACCTCAAGGCCTTTTTCCGGAATATAACTGTAATCGCCCGTAAAGCGGTAGTAATTGTAAATGGCAAAGGCTATAGCCCCGTTACGGTGAATTTCCTCGAATGTAATTTCCCACTCATTATGGCATTCCTCGCCATTCATGGTAACCATGGGGTATAATGCAGCGCCGTTGTTAAAGCCAAGCTTACCGGCATTTTCTATTGCTTTATCCAGCTGGTTGTAACGGTATGTAAGCAGGTTACGCGCCACCTGCTGGTCTTTGGTAGCCATGTAGAAAGGTATACAATACGCCTCAGTATCCCAATAGGTACTGCCACCATACTTTTCGCCTGTAAAACCTTTAGGGCCTATATTCAGCCTCTGGTCTTTACCGGAATAGGTTTGGTTCAGCTGGAAAATATTAAAGCGGATTCCCTGCTGTGCTTTTACATCGCCGTCAATAGTTATATCAGCCATTTCCCAAATTGCAGCCCATGATTGGGTTTGTTCATTCAGCAGTGCTTCATAACCTTTAGCCTTAGCTCCGGCTATTACATTTTTAGCTGCATCAACTAATGTATCATTGGCATGGTTAAGCGAAACAGTGTAACCACCAAATTTAACTATTGCTGCTGTTTCGCCTTGGCCTGCCTCCACAGTGTAGGTAAACTGTATTTTATTATCTGATGCTTCCACTTTTTCCGGAAGCATGTTTTTATCATTTCCATTCAGCAAAATGCTATTATGCATAAATGCCGCCACATTAAAATGTGTTTTGAAGGTACGTGCTACCACAAATCCTTCGTTGCCTGAATGCTTCACATCAAGCGGTTCCCAGAACGATTCCTCCCAATTGGCATCTTCATTTTTCACGCCACCATCTACATATGGGCGGAAAACTATTTTGGCCGAACCGTTAAGCGGTGTTACCTGGTAGTTGATTACCCCAAGCTCATCAGCGTCCATTGAAAGGAAGCGTGTTGCATTAACCGCTACTTGAGTACCGTTTTGCAGTACCGCTTCAAATGAGCGGTTGTACCAGCCTTCCTTCATGTTAAGCTCACGACGGAACTTACGTACCTCACTACAAGTATTAAGGTCAAGGCTCTCGCCATTAATTTCAACATTTATTCCTATCCAGTTAGGTGCATTAAGCACTTTAGCAAAATATTCAGGATAACCGTTTTTCCACCACCCCACTTTGGTCTTGTCCGGATAGTAAATACCGCCTATATAACTCCCCTGAAAGGTTTTGCCACTGTAATTTTCTTCGAAATTGGCACGCTGGCCCATAGCCCCGTTACCTATACTGAACAGGCTTTCAGATGCTTCTACCCTTCCGGCTTCAAAACCTTCTTCTATTACCGACCAATTATCCGGTACTATATAATCCTGATTCATTTTATTTATTAATCAAGTTTTGTAAAAAATCATTCTCTATCTCCCTAAAGCTGCCAAATACAAATTGTGCTTCGCCCAATATGTTTTTTTCGCCTATGCCCACACTTGCCATTCCGGCAATGTTAGCCGCCTGCACGCCTGCAACCGAATCTTCAAATACTACGGCATCTTCAGCAGGTATATTTACAAGCTGTGCTGCCCTCAGGAACACTTCCGGATCGGGCTTGGCATTAGTAACATCGTTACCATCTACAATTGCATCAAAATAATGCAGTATGTTTACTTTTTCCAGTATAGGCCTGGCATTTTTACTTGCCGAACCCAATGCTATTTTTTGGTTTTGTGCTTTTAAAAACTGTAGCACCGGCACCACACCTTCCAGTATTTCATCTTCATTCATGTTGGTAATGTAACCGAGGTAATCCTCGTTTTTTTCTACCAGCCATTTGTTTTTCTCATCCTGTGTAGCTTCCACGCCACCCAGCCCAAGAATAATATCGAGCGAGCGCACACGGCTTACGCCTTTTAGCTGTTCATTATGCTCATGCGTAAATTCAATACCCAAACGGTTTGCTATTTTTTGCCAGGCCATAAAATGGTACTTGGCAGTATCTACAATAACCCCGTCCAGGTCGAAAATAAATGCCTTTTGTTTCATTAATTTGATTGACTTTTTGATTGATTGATGTTTATTATAGCTTTATCATTAACGGTTAGCGCAATTATCCCGGCCAATATCATTGACGCGCCACCGATAAGCAAAGCATAAATAGGTTCGTTATTAAAGAAGTATGACACCAGGAAGCCCAGTATTGAGGCCGCCAACAACTGAGGTATTACTACAAAGAAATTGAAGACTCCCATATAATAACCCATTTTTGAAGCGGGAAGGGCTCCTGACAGCATAGCAAAAGGTATAGACAGTATACTTGCCCAAGCAATACCTACGCCTATCATGGAAATATCATACATATAAAATGTAAAGCCTGCAACACTGAAAATCTCATTATTAAAAATACCTGCATTACCCAGGAAGTAAATGGATGCCAGACCTAGTCCGCCTGCTGTTAATGCCAGGAAATGGGTGAATTTCCGGCTTGTTCTTTTTGCGATAATCGGCAATAAAAATGCGGCGATAGCCCCAACAAGATTATAATTGGCAAACATTTCGTTCACAACATTGGCACCTGTATTGTAAGCTACAGATGTAGTATCGGTAGTTTTATAAATATGTTCGGTAACTGCTCCTGTTGTATAAATCCACATTGAAAAAAGTGCAAACCATGTAAAAAACTGAACCCACCCAAGTTGTTTCATAACATTAGGCATGAACTGAAAATCGTTCATAATGGTTATAAATCCGTTACGATACTTTCCTGCTTTCTGGAAAAATCCCGATACAATAAGCGCTATACCTCCAGTACTTATGAGCCCAAGTGAAAGCACATACAAGTCCTTTTTAAGTTCAAAATTATAGATGACAAACGTAAGCGTGAGCCCAACTATAAGGGCAATAACACCTTTAGTTAAGTGCCCGGCACCATTTTTAACAAACCATGATTCCGGTTTTTCCTCCTCTTTATAATGTTCCTTCTCACTTTCTTCAAAAGCTGCAAGCTCCTTGGGTGAATATTCCTTGGTAGTTAGAATTGTCCATAATACAGAGATAATGAATGCAGCGCCGCCAATATAAAACGAATACTTAACCGAATCGGGTATTACGCCTTCAGGAGCTGTATTTGAAACACCATAATAGGTAAAGATATTTGGCAGCTTAGACGCTACATATGCACCCAGCCCAATAAAGAAACTCTGCATGGCAAAACCTGTGGTACGTTGCCTTTCAGGCAATACATCACCTACAAATGCACGGAATGGCTCCATCGAAATATTGATGGAAGCATCCAGTATCCAGAGCATACCTGCTGCAAACCATAATATGGGAGAATTAGGCATAATAAATAATGCCACCGATGCCAGCAAGGCACCTAAAAGGAAGTATGGCTTTCGCCTGCCCAGTTTTGTCCAGGTCCTGTCACTAAAGTAACCTATGATTGGCTGAACAATAAGCCCTGTAAGTGGAGCAGCCACCCAAAGGGCGGGGATATCATCTATCTCTGCACCAAGTGTCTGGAATATCCTGCTTACGTTGGCATTCTGGAGGGCAAAACCCATTTGTATCCCTAGGAAACCGAAACTCATATTCCATATTTCCCAGAAACCTAATCTACGCTTTTCCATTATCGTATTTTCTAATTACGATAAGCGCGTTACTGCTTATCAAAACCTGACTTTTGTTTTGCGAAGTGAAGTATAAGCTTTGATAATCAGAGACAAATATAAACGGTTTTTTAATCCGAAATAATTTTTGGCATAAAAAAATTCCGGCAAAACAACCGGAATTAATTTTATAAAAAACTGAATATCATTACTTTGAACCAAACTACAACGTTGGCGTAGATTCTCTTTCCACAAGGTGTGTATCAATCACTTCGGTACGGTACTGTTCGTCTTCTTCCTCCATCTCAAGCCTTTCGATAAGCATCCTCGCGGCCTTACCGCCCATCTTTATTCCGTTCTGGCTTACGGTAGTGATTGATGGTGTTGAAAACTGCGAAATGATACCATCGGTAAAACCTATTACCGAAAGTTCATCGGGCACCTTAATCCCCATTTTACCGGCAAGCTTTATACTGGTTACAGCAAAAAGCTCGTTTACCGCAAATATGGCATCAGGCTTTTCCTGCTTCAGCAACACCTCAATTTTACTAGCGCAGCTGGCAATATCTTCAATTTTAACTATCAGTTTGTCATCTACTGTAATATCCCTGTCATGCAGTGCATTAATGTAACCATCGGTACGCAGCTTGCCTACACTTACATAATCAACGGTGGTAACAAGAGCTATTTTTTTGAACCCTTTGTTTATAAGGTATTCTACCGCCTCATACGCTGCAAGCTGGTCATCTATAATTACCTTATCACACAGCACATCATTGGTAATGCGGTCAAACATTACTACAGGCATACCCTGGTTAATCACTTCCTGTATATGGTGAAAGTCTTTCTTCTGCTGCGTTTCTTTGGAAAGTGACATAATAAAACCGTCGGTACTGCCGGTAGCGAGCATTTCCATGTTGATTACTTCCTTATCAAATGACTCGTCCGAAAGGCACACAATTACGTTATAGCCGTGCTCATTAGCCACTTGTTCAATGCCGCTTATTACCGTGGCAAAAAAGTGGTGAACAATTTCAGGAATTATTATACCTATTGTTTTGGTTTTCTTATTTTTAAGGCTAAGAGCAATATTGTTTGGGCGGTAATTGTACAACTTGGCAAACGCCTGTACTTTCTGCCTTGTGTCCTCGCTGATTTCAGGACTGTTGCGGAGGGATTTTGATACGGTGGAAATAGACACATCAAGCTCTTTGGCTATCTGTTTTAAAGTGACCTTTCTTTTCATTACGAAATGATAAAACTAAAATTATTGAAATAAAGGTAATCTGAATTTTTATTAATAACAATTATCTTACTGAAATTCTGCAAAATGCAGAAAGTTTTCAACACGATAACGTTTGCGTTACCCCTGCAGAGCGAAAACGTTTTTTTCTCTGGTTTATTTACATAATTTTAACATTGCGAAGTGAATTATAAGCCTACAAAAACGCAAAATTAACCTAAACAACTTGTATGAAAACAATGTACCAAAAGTTTTTACTTTTATTACTTATGTTACCCCTTACAGCTCTGGCACAGAGCACTGTAAAGGGTACCGTACGTGATAATGCCACCGGAGATCCCCTGCCCGGAGTAAATGTAATTGTAGAGGGCACCACGAACGGTACGGCTACTGACATGGACGGTAATTATACATTACCGAATGTGAAGAGTGGTGACAAACTGGTATTCAGCTTTATAGGGTTTACCAATTATGTGGTTACCTATGCTAACCAGGGCACAATCAACGTATCATTAGCTGAAGACACTAACCAGATTGAAGAGGTAGTTGTAATCGGTTACGGTACTACAACTAAAAAAGATGCCACAGGATCGGTTACGGCGATTACATCAAAAGATTTTAATAAAGGCGCGATAACATCGGCTGACCAGCTTTTAACAGGTCGTGCGCCAGGTGTAAGGATTACATCAGCAGGCGGACAGCCCGACGCTGCACCGAATATCAGGATTCGTGGCGGAAGTTCATTAAATGCGCAAAACAACCCATTAATTGTTATTGATGGTGTGCCAATTGATTTTGTAAACCCTGCGGGTGTAAGCAACCCGTTATCACTTGTAAACCCAAATGATATTGAGAGCTTTACCGTACTTAAAGATGCTTCGGCTACTGCTATTTACGGTTCAAGGGCTTCAAACGGCGTTATTATTATTACGACTAAAAAAGGTGCCTCAGGAGCACCGCAATTTAACTATAGTGGCACTGTAGCATTTGGTAAAGTACGCGGTCTTATTGATGTGATGGACAGCAATAACTTTGTAAACTTTGTGAGGGACTATTACCCACAATATACCAACCTGCTGGGTGTACCGGACGGGACAGGGAATGTAGATAACCCTGCAACACCTGAAATTGAGGGCAGAACTATATATAATACTAACTGGCAGGACCAGATATTAAGGACGTCTATTTTTTCAGATCATAACTTTAGTGCAAGAGGCAGCCTGTTTGGTGTATTACCGGTACGTGCTTCCGTAGGATATACTGAAACTCTTGGAGCGGTTAGAACAAGTGACTATGAGCGTTATACCGCATCGGTAAAACTTACGCCTTCTTTCTTTGATAACCATCTTAAAATTGATGTTAACGCCAAAGGGCTTTGGGTTGAAAAAAACTCGATTGATGAAGGCGGTGCCCTGGGCGGTGCATTAAGCATGGACCCAACTAAACCGGCTTATACTACCGGTACATTTGGCAACTTTGGCGGCTATTATCAAAATATAGTGGCCGGCACAGGACAGATTGACGGACAGATAAACCCATTGAACCTTTTATACGAAAGGTCAAGGCCGGAAATGGTAAACAAGCTGATAGGTAATGTTCAGTTTGACTATAAACTGCATTTCCTTCCTAAAGTGAGAGCGGTTGTGAATATGGGTATGGAAGCTTCAAGAGCTAAGATCAGGGAGAACTTCGGTGAATATGCTCTTGCTACCTACAGGCTGGACAATGCTACAAATACTTTTAATTTTAATCCGGGGCAAAACTTCAGCGAAACACAGCATATTACAAACAAAACGCTGGATGCTTACCTTGCATACACTGATACTTTTAAGGGTTTCCTTACACGTATTGATGCACAGGCAGGACACTCATACCAAAGCTTTGTAAATGACGGATTTAAATCTATATACCAGTATAATCCTAACTCAGGCGCAAGGGAACTTAGATTTGACAGCGCGAACCCAAATAACAGGTATTATAATAAAACAGTTCTTGAATCATTTTTTGGCCGTGTTAATGTAGATTTCCTTGACAAATATCTTTTAACCTTCACACTTAGGGCAGACGGATCGTCACTGTTCAGAAAAGAAGAAAGATGGGGTTATTTCCCTGCAGCAGCACTTGCATGGAGAATGAAGGATGAAAGCTTCCTGGCGAATACTCAAACAGTTAATGACCTTAAACTTCGTGTGAGTGTAGGACAAACAGGACAGCAGGATATTACAGGTGTAGCAGGATACTACCCTACATCGGCACTTTATACACCGGGCAACCCTAACAGCCAGTACCTGCCGGGTATAAATACATACAGCCCTAATGCTTTTAACGATCAGCTTAAATGGGAAACCACTACAACTTATAACGTTGGTGTTGATTTCTCATTCTTGAAAAATGACCTTATTTCGGGTAGTGTAGATGTGTACAGAAGAGATACGAAAGACCTTTTAGTACGTGCGGCTGTACCACCGGGACAGTACCTTACTAACCTTATCACGCAAAACATAGGTGAACTTACCAATAAAGGTATAGAACTTGACCTGAAACTAAGACCTATTGCAAACGAAAATACTACGCTTGAATTTTTAGGAAACATTGCGTTTAACGAAGGTGAAATTACCAAACTTACACGCGGCGGCCGCGTTGCTGCGCCGGATGGCGGACTACCTACAGGTACAGGTAATGAACTTGCTTTTCATGATGTTGGGCAGCAGCCTTTTTCAGCATGGGTTTTTGAGCAGCTTTATGATGCTAACGGGACACCAATACCCGGCGCTTATAAAGACCGTAACGGTGATGGTATAATAAATAATGATGACAGGTATTACGAACCGCTTCGCCCTAAATGGACATTCGGTTTCGGTGTGAACTTTACGTATAAAAACTTTGATTTTTCGTCAAACTTCCACGGACAGCTTGATGGTAAAGTATACAACGCAATTAAACTTGTAGGCGGATATACTGAAAGGGTTGTACCTAACAATACGCAAAGCCTTAACAACGTGCTTAACTTTTACAGTGGCGCTGCCGATGCAACATTTGGCAACAACCTTGGCTTGTCGCAATCTGATTATTTCCTTGAAGATGCCGCTTTCCTAAGGTGTGATAATATTACCGTAGGATACAGGTTTAAGGATATTATAAAGAATGGATCGCTGCGTATTTACGGTACTGTTAACAACGCATTTATAATAACCAAGTATTCAGGCCAGGATCCTGAAAACTTTAATGCTATTGATAACAACTTTTATCCGAGGCCAAGGCAGTACAGCTTTGGTGTAAACCTTGATTTCTAAAAAATAATTGACATGAAAAATTTAAATAAAAAATTAATTGCTGTGTTTGCGGCCGGGTTATTCACCCTTTCATCATGTACTGATGACCTGAATACCGAGCCAAAAGTAGAGTTATCGCTGGAAAACCTGCTTGCAAAAGACCCTAATGCAATTGAAGGGATACTATCAAAAATGTATGGTACGTTTGCATTATCAGGCCCTTCAGGCCCGGATAGTTCAGACATTACTGCTGCAAATGCCGGCGAAGGAGCTTTCCTTAGGGCGATCCTTAACCTGCAGGACTTCACTACAGATGCTATTAAAAACCGTTGGGGTGATGATGGCCTTGACCAGCTTACAACAACATCAAACTGGGATGCCAATAATAAGTTTTTCCGCTACATGTATGACAGGGCTTATTATACAATACCGCAAACCACTAATATCCTTATGGCGCTGCAAACAGTTGACGTGCCAAATGAGGCACAGATAGTAAGTGAGCTACGATTTATCAGGGCGCTTTCATATTATTACCTTATAGACTGTTTTGGTAAAGGTGTATTGGTAAATGAATCGAACTACGGTAGTACCGATCCGCTTCCTGAAGCATCAAGGACTGAGCTTTTCAACTTTGTAGAAAGTGAACTTCTTGCAATTGAACCTACAATGCCGCCTACTAATGGTTATGGCAGGGCTAATAAATCAGTTGTACGCACGTTACTTGCCAAGTTATACCTTAATTCTGAAGTATACACAACTACTCCACGTTATGACAAGGCACTGCAATATGCAACACTTGTAATAAACGAAGGCGGTTATATCCTTGCTCCTGATTTCCGAATGAATTTCATGAATGACAACAACACGTCAACTGAAATTATATTCCCACTAATTGCTGATCCTGTAGTGAGTCAGAGCTTCGGTAATACTACTTACATTGTAAATGGTTCTACAAGTACTGAAACTATGACCAACATTCCACAGAATTACGGAACTACAGATTCATGGACAGGCCACAGGGCAACAAAAGCATGGTATGGGCTGTATGGTGATATTACCACTACACCTGACGTAAGGGGACAACTTTTCTTTACTACCGGG
>JBQGDS010000008.1:0-6337 GCA_052039185.1 Flavobacterium sp. | reverse complement strand
TGTAAAGATTACAAACAGTCAGAGGTTGGTACTCCTGATTATTCTGACCTGCTTTTAGACGGATATATTTCGGTAATCGAAATCGTAAATCCTATGCATCGCATGTGGAGTGACGGGCGTTGGAACAAGCTTACCATGGCGCACGGCTGCTACTGGGGCAAGTGTACTTTTTGCGATATTTCACTCGACTACATAAAAATATACGAACCTGTGGCGGCAAAGCTGTTGGTGGACCGCATGGAAGAATTGATTGCCCAAACCGGACAGAACGGTTTTCATTTTGTGGATGAGGCCGCACCGCCGGCATTGATGCGTGAAGTGGCGCTGGAAATCCTGCGCCGCAACCTTGCAGTAACCTGGTGGACCAACATACGCTTTGAGAAAAGCTTTACGGCCGACCTGTGTAAATTGCTTAAAGCCTCAGGATGTATTGCGGTTTCGGGAGGACTGGAGGTAGCGTCTGACAGATTGCTGGAACTGATACAAAAAGGAGTGACTGTTGCACAGGTAGCCCGTGTTACCCGCAACTTTACCGAAGCAGGCATTATGGTGCATGCCTACCTTATGTATGGCTTCCCTACACAGACAGCGCAGGAAACTATTGATTCACTTGAGATGGTAAGGCAGATGTTTGAAGCAGGTGTGCTGCAAAGCGGCTTTTGGCATCAGTTTGCCATGACGGCGCACAGCCCGGTGGGGATAGAGCCTGAAAAGTTTAGTGTGGTAAAGGATAGTGATATTGTAGGGAGCTTTGCAAACAATGATATCATGTTTACTGATAAAACCGGGGCTAATCATGATAAATTTAGCTTCGGACTGAAGAAATCACTTTTTAATTATATGCATGGTATTTGTTTTGACTATCAGCTACAGGAGTGGTTTGATTTTAAAGTACCGCGCACTAAAATTGATCCTGATTTTATTTATAATGTATTACAGAATGATGATGACTTAAGTACAAAGTCTTCGGCTAAAATTGTGTGGCTGGGCGGTAAGCCGGTAATCACTTATTTTACTAAAAATAAGAAAGGCCAAAGTTTTGAAATGGCTTCACTGGAGTTTCATAACAAAAGGGAAAACTTCAGTATACAGGTTACACAGCAGCAGGGCAGTTGGCTTACGGAATTGCTTACTGCAATAAGTGTTACGCAACTGCCGGTACAAACTTTTCAGCAGGTAAAAAAGAGCTATGAAGATGCCGGCCTTGATGATTTTGAGTTGTTCTGGTATGGTAAACAGGTAAATCAGCTAAGGCAGTCAGGACTGCTTACACTTTAGGACTTTTTATTTTTAGCAAGCATCTCCTCATATTTAACAAGCTGTTCCGGTGTAAGTATTTTTTTTACATTTTCACTTATTCGGTCTATAATAACTTGGCTTTTTTCCTGACGTTCTATAGTTCTTAAGTTCTGGTCTTTACCAAGTTCCATTATGCCGTCCTTTTCCTTCGCCATAATTTCTCTTACAGCCGCGGCTTGAAAATCGTCCAGTTTAAGTTCTTTTTTAAGGTACTTTACATTTTCCTCTACAAAGTCGTAAGGCTCTTTTTTGCTTTTAGGCTGCCTATACTGCTGAGGTGCAATGCGACGGTCAACCTGGGCATAAGTTACTGATGTAAAAAGAAACGCCGCAAAAAGTGCTATGTAGGAAAACTTTAATTTCATGCTGAAAAATTTTAAAAAATAAATTTAATTAAAAAAGCCAAAGTTTATACTTTGGCTTTCAAAAATTATGCCTTAACCGTTGCTTCGGCAGGTATGCCATAAAGGTCAAACTCTGTAGCATCGGTTATTTTAATATTTACAAACTCGCCGGTTTTTAAGTATACTTCGGTAGCGTCAATAAGTACTTCGTTATCTACATCCGGGCTGTCAAACTCAGTACGTCCTACGAAGTGGCTTCCTTCTTTCCTGTCTATCACACAGCGGAAAACCTGCCCAATCTTTTCCTGGTTAAGTTCCCACGATATTTGCGATTGTACTTCCATAATTTCATTAGCACGTTGCTGCTTTACTTCGGCAGGAACATCATCTTCAAGTAAATATGCATGCGTGTTTTCTTCGTGCGAATATGTAAAGCATCCTAAACGCTCAAAACGCATTTCTTCAACCCATTTTTTCAGGGTCTGGAAATCTTCTTCTGTTTCGCCAGGATAGCCTACAATAAGTGTGGTACGTATTGCCATACCCGGAACAGCCTCACGGAACTGTTTCAACAGTTTGGTAGTTTTTTCCTGTGTTGTACCGCGGCGCATTGATTTTAAAACATTATCGGCAATATGCTGAAGCGGAATATCAATATAATTACAAATCTTAGGCTCGCGGTTCATAAGCTCCAGTACATCCATAGGGAATCCTGAAGGGAATGCGTAGTGCAACCTTATCCATTCAATGCCTTCCACCTTTACAAGGTTTTCAAGCAATTCGGCAAGGTTACGTTTTTTATACAGGTCAAGGCCATAGTAGGTAAGGTCTTGTGCAATAAGTATCAGTTCTTTAACTCCGTTCCTGGCAAGGCCTTCTGCTTCTTTTACCAGTTTTTCAATTGGCTGGGAAACGTGCTTGCCTCTCATTAAAGGAATCGCACAAAAACTGCAAGGGCGGTCACAGCCTTCGGCAATTTTAAGGTAGGCATAGTTTTTAGGCGTGGTAGTAAGGCGTTCGCCCAAAAGCTCATGCCTGTAATCAGCGCCAAGTGCTTTAAGTAAAAGAGGCAGTTCGGTAGTACCGAAGTACTGGTCTACATCCGGTATTTCTTTTATAAGGTCTGGTTTATATCGTTCAGATAAACATCCTGTTACAAAAACCTTGTCAACAATACCCTGCTCTTTCTTGTCAACATAATTCAGTATCATATTAACCGACTCTTCCTTTGCATTATCAATAAAACCGCAGGTGTTTATTACAATGATGTTTCCTTCGTCATGCGCCGGGGCTTCATGGGCTACATCTTTTCCGCTTGCGCGAAGCTGGCCCATAAGTACCTCACTGTCATACACGTTCTTGGAACACCCAAGGGTTATTACATTGATTTTATTCTTCTTTAATGACTTGGTTCTCATTTACTTAAAATTGGAGTGCAAAAGTACGGTTTTTATTTATTTTGGAGTGCGCCGTGCCGTTAAAATTTATCGGAAGCAAACAAGCCTGCAAGATTGACTCCTGCAGGCCTGCATAATATAGCAAGATGAAAAATTTACAAATCTAAAGTATAGGATAACGTTACATTGTTGTTGACACTATTTATCCTTGCTGTGCTGTTAAAGAACGGGCTGTTAAGCGGATTTAGCTGGTAGGCGCGTTTAAAATAATTGTAAGCCAGGTCAAGCCTTGAATTGCCAAAAGCAAAACCTAAACCGCCGGAAAACCCTTTGAGGTCGCCCATTGCGCTGTTGTTTTTATAAGGGCTCTCTTCATAGCGGAAACCACCGCGAAGGCTAACTGCTTTTATACGCACTTCGCCACCTACACGCACCTCGCGTGCCCAGTCAAGCGAACTTTTTATATCATTGTTTGTGCTTGTATAGCCATCTGTAGTAAAGCGGGTAGAACCGTAATCTTTAGCTGCTATATCAACACTTAGTAATCCTACTTTGCCGAAGATATAAGCAAGGCTACCGGTATATTTGGCCGGAGTACGCAGGCTGTAATCGTCTAACAGGAAAGTAAGTCCGGGATCTGTAATGTATGTCCTGTTTCCCGTTGATGCACAGTCGGTACAATTAGCTGAAATGTTTTGCCTTACTTCATCCTGCAGGCTGTACCATGTAGGTGATTCATAAGCAACACCAAGTCGTAATGCTTCGGTTACTTTGGCAATCGCGCCAACATTTAATGAGAAGCCTGCGCCGTAAGTATATTTTTCGGTGTTAAACCTTGCAGACCTCACACCTGTTGCCAGCCCTGAATTATACTGCTCATAAAAACTGGTAGAGGTTATATAGTCGGTAAAATGAACGTTGAGGTTCATCCCTAGGTAAAGCCACTCTTTGTACTGGGTTGCAAAGTTAACTGCTACTTTACCATTGAATCCGGTTGTTGCTATGTTGTGTTCCTGATAAAACCCATTACTTGTTGTAAGATTAGGCGATACTACATAGGTAGTATTATTAGGGTTTGCCGGGTCAAGCGGATCGAATAGATAAGCATTATAGCCCAGGTATGCTTGCTGGCCGTTATAGCTTAAGTCCTCAAAATAGGCATTTTCAAGTGTGTTAAGCGGTATTCCCTGTGCGTATGGCCTGAAGTGGTCGGCCAGGTTAAAGTTAGGGTTTACGCCGCGGCTAAAAGTCCTGTTGTCCTGGTTGCCTGTATTTTCGTAATTAAGACTCAGCGCAAATTTTTTCCATTTGGCTTGAGGGTTATTACTGTTGAAAACCCAAACACCCCCCAGCTGGTTCAGTTCAAGCGAACTTTTGTTTTCTCTTTCCCTGGTGCCAAAATAATTTGACTTATTGCTGATATTGTAGCTGGTAAGCGATGCCGTACCGCTATTGTATAGAAATACAGCAGATCCCGCCGGGTTAACCGAAAGGGCAGAAAGATCGCCACCCAATGCGCCGAAAGCGCCACTCATAGCCCTGAAACGTGCAGTACCGTTAAGATTATCTATAGAATAGCGTAATGCATCGGCGGTACTGCTTATATTCTGTGCCTGTATACCCGCTCCTGCAAAAAGCGCCGAAGCAATTAGTAAATATCTTTTCATAGTTGTTTTTATTGATTTAATAAAAAGCCCCATGTTGCGGTAGGTTTACCAAAACAAGGGTCAGCTATTATTTTGTTAACCCCTGCGGCCGCCGCCGCCGCCTCGTGAGCCACCTCCGCCACCGCCACCGCGGGTGCCGCCACCAAATCCGCCTGAACTGCGCGATGGAGACATTGTAGGGGTGCTGCGTGTAGGAGTGCTGCTTCTCGACGGGGTATAAGTATTGTTACTCCTGGTTGAAGAAGGGCTGTAAGTGTTATTGTCGCTTCTTCTTGATGGAGTGTAGGTATTATTGCTCCTTGTTGCGCTGTTGTTGTAATCCCTTCTTGAGCCCGTGTTATATTGAACATCGCCTCTTGATCTTACTGTAGTACTGTTGGTAAACCTTCTGTTGCTGTTTACACTTGTAGCTCTTCTTCCGTTCTCGTAAGATGCTGCTCTTCGGCCTGCATTATACCTGTTTCCATTATAATAGTCGCTTCTGCGCCCAGAATAATAGTAGTTAGAGTTATTCCTGTAACGTCCGGCATAGTAGTAGTTAGGGTGGTACCAGTTGTTCCATCCCCAGCCACCATAGTAGTTAGGGTAGTACCAGTTGTTCCAGCCCCAGCCCCAGCCAAGACCCCAGCCTCCGCCGTACCAGTTGTTCCACCCCCAGCCGGCGTTCCATCCCCATCCGGTGTTCCAGCCAAGGCCCCAGCCTGCGCCATACCAGTTGTTCCAGCCCATGCCATAATTGCCGTCATATACATTTACGGTAATATTATCAGGATTGTCACCCCATCCGCCTGCGGTATTATAGCCTGATGAGTATACCACGGTATCATTTACCGGGGCATTGTCAAAAGAACTGTAGTTGTCTGCATCAGTTACTGCCGGATATTCATTTTGCAACGATTGGAAATAAGCCTTATAGTTCATGTTCTGGCCAGATACTTCGCCATCCCTGTATTGTGTTACCTGTCCGTCATTATAAGTATATCCCTGATTTTGGTTAGCGGGTGTAGCGCCATATATGCCATCAGCATCATACCTTGATGTGTTTTGATAGGAGCCGCACGAAACGGCTGCCATGCCGATAATACCCAATATACCATAAAGGGAGATTCGACGTAATGGGAAGTAGAGGGTTTTCATATCTGCATTTTTTTTATTGTTGTACTGGTTAAAATAGTTAGTTTTGCTGTACTATTTTATATAGGAATAATAAAAACAATATTTGTGCCAAATTAGTAAAAATGAGCAAGAATTTAACCAAGCGATCAGAAGATTATTCAAAGTGGTATAATGAACTGGTTGTAAAAGCCGACCTTGCTGAGAATTCAGGGGTTAGGGGATGTATGGTAATAAAACCATACGGTTATGCTATCTGGGAGAAGATGCAGGCCGAGCTGGACAGGATGTTTAAAGAAACAGGACACCAAAATGCGTATTTCCCCTTATTTATACCCAAGTCGTACTTCAGTAAAGAAGCAAGCCACGTAGATGGGTTTGCCAAAGAATGTGCTGTGGTTACTCATTACAGGCTTAAAACAGGAGAAGATGGTAAGACAATTGAGGTAGATCCTGATGCAAAGCTGGAAGAAGAGCTTATTGTAAGGCCTACATCTGAAACTATTATATGGGATAC
>JBQGDS010000007.1:0-2146 GCA_052039185.1 Flavobacterium sp. | reverse complement strand
ATCCAAAAGCATTCCTGTCTACCGCCAGTGTTACCTCAGCGTTAGTAAGCAGCTCTTTATGATGTTCAAAAAATATCACCTGTTTATTTAAAGCAGCTTTAATCAGGTAGCGATTACCTTTAAAGTAGCACTGTTTTATTACAACTTTCAGCGGCCCATCTTCGGTTATTTTAAGCTGGTGCGGATAAATCAGCACCAGCTCATCAGGATTTTGGGTTAGCGTAAGCAGCTCCAGCCTTATTTCATTTACTTCTCCAAATAACGATGCCGTGTATTTATTTTTAGGATTGTAATATATTTCTTTAGATGGCGCCTTGTCAAGCAGCCTGCCATTTTGTATTACTATAGTTTCATCAGCAAATGATAAAGCATCGGCGCTGTCGTGCGTCGCTACAATTACAGTTACTCCTTTTTGTTTCAGATAAGCAAACAGATTACGCCTGAGTGCATTTTTCCTGAAGTTATCAATATGACTGAAAGGCTCATCCAGCAGCAATACTTCAGGTTCACGGGCTAAGACACGGGCTATGGCTATACGCTGCTGCTGCCCACCGCTAAGGTGTTTTGCATGTACATCGGCATAGTCAGCCATTTCAACCACTTCCAGTAATTCCTTTATACGCTGTTCTTTTTCCTCCGGATAAAAATTGGAAAGAAACTTCCCTACATTTTCGGCAGCGCTTATGTAAGGCATCAGGTCAAAATCCTGCGCAAGGTATTTCATATAAGGCATACCGGGCACAAGGTTAAATTTAGGGCCTGTAACTTCCTGATTGTTATAAGTAATCTCTCCTTCACTCAGGTCATATAGACCATAGATCAGCTTCAGCAATGTGCTTTTACCACAGCCACTTTCGCCTATTACGGCAATATTCTGTCCTTTTTTTACCGTAAAGGAAAAATTATGAAGTATTTTTTTGTCTGTATATCCAAACGATATGTTTTTTACAGCAAGCATATAAATAATTTGTTGCAAAAATACATGTTTAACATGATTCCGAAAATCTATAAATAAAATAAAGCTGCCTTAAAAATACCCATTAGTAGTGATTAACATTTTTTTAACTAAGAAACTATATCACAACAACTTACAAAAAACTATACTTGTTAAATTATTTATATCTTTGATAGCTATAGTGCCAACTTTATATAATTTTTGAATTAATTTGTTTAACTTCGCGCACTATTTTTGTTAAATAGCACAATTCATTTTATAACCAGTCATGATACTAATATCTTTGGAGAAATTTTACCCTATGAAAAAAACTTTATCGCTTGTTGCGTTATTCTTAGTTTCGTTTGGATCTATTGCGCAAATGCGCTCATATGACCAAGTGTCAATTGAAGCCGACTACGGTTTTAACGGTACAACCCATCATAAGACACTTACCGGCATAAACCATTTTGGTGTAGGCTTCAGGTATATGGTTGATGAATACTGGGGTGTAAAATTTGACTATGCCAATGACCGTTTCAGGCTTGATGCCGATGGCGACTCAAAACAGGGTACTAATTACAACAGGTTTTCGCTGCAGGCAGTACACAACCTTGGCCGTACGCTTGACATTCCGTGGAATACTATGGACCGTCTTAACCTTTTAGTACATGCGGGTGTAGGTTATTCAGCAATGAAATCATTAAAAAATCCGGGTATAGATAACATGGGGCATGTAATTTTCGGAATCACACCACAGGTTTTCCTTACGGAATCACTTGCTTTCCATATTGATGCTTCTTACCTTGTAAACTTTACACAGCACTTTAATTTTGACGGCACTTATCCTAGTGAAGCTTTTACAGGAGACAGGCCGGGCTTTACAGCAAGTATGTTTACCGCTTCTGCCGGTCTTACAATTTATTTGGGCAGAAGCAAATCAAATGCTGACTGGAGATAATTAATCAGAAATCACAATAAAAAAAGGCAGCTGTACAGCTGCCTTTTTTGTTTTTCTCTTTTTCAATTATTGTTTTGCCTCTTTCTGGGCATCCTGTATCATTTTCTCATTAGCAGTAATGGCAAACTCTACACGCCTGTTTTTGCTCATGCCAGCAGCTGTAGAATTATCTGCAATAGGATCTGCCTCACCACGGCCTATAGTTGTAAATCTTGATGCTTTAAGCCCTTTACCTGATAAATATGCTTTTA
>JBQGDS010000006.1:0-1858 GCA_052039185.1 Flavobacterium sp. | reverse complement strand
CTACTTCCGTGAGTACCTGCGCGACTTTATGAAGAAATGGGTAAAGGATAATCCTAAAAAAGATGGTAGCGGTGAATATGATATCTACCGTGACGGCCTTAAAATATATACAACTATTGACTCCCGGATGCAGAAATATGCCGAGGAAGCGGTAGATGCGCACCTTGCTAACCTGCAGGAAGAATTTTTCATCCAACAGAAAAAGAACAAGAATGCTCCTTTTGTAAATATCTCGGATGCCGAAACGCAGAAGATACTTGAAAGAGCAATGAAAAACTCTGAACGTTGGAGGATCATGGAATCTAAAGGCTTTGATGCCGATGATATTAAAAAATCGTTCAGCGTAAAAACAGATATGACCGTGTTTACCTGGAAAGGTGAAAAAGATACGATAATGACTCCGCTTGACTCTATTAAGTATTACAAGCACTTCCTCCAAACAGGACTTATGTCTATGGAGCCACAAACCGGCCATGTTAAAGCATGGGTGGGCGGTATTAACTACAAGCATTTCCAGTACGACCACGTAGCTCAGGGTGCAAGGCAGGTAGGCTCTACCTTTAAGCCTTTTGTATATGCTGCGGCTATTGAGCAGCTTAAAATTTCGCCTTGTGATTCGGTTATCGACTCTCCGTTCAGCATGCCGAAAGGCAAATACGGCATAGATGCCGACTGGCATCCGCAAAACTCAAACGGGAAATTCCTGGGGCAGATCACTTATAAAAAAGCACTGGCGCTGTCAATCAACACAGTGTCAGCCAAACTTATTGACAGGATAGGGCCTAAGCCGGTAGTTGACCTTACCAAAAACCTGGGGGTTAACTCTGCAATACCAGAGCAGCCGGCTATTGCACTTGGAGCTGTAGAAATTACAGTGAGTGATATGGTAGCGGCCTATAGTACATTTGCCAATCAGGGTATGTATGTAAAGCCAACGGTTATCAGTAAAATAGAAGATAAAAATGGTGTGTTGCTATACCAGCCTACTACCGAAATGCACGAAGTGCTGAATAAAGATATTGCCTATGCCGTTATAAAACTGCTCGAAGGTGTTACCGAGAGTGGTTCGGGTGCGCGCCTTAAGTGGGGCGGAGGCGGAGGTGGTGCCGGTTATGACCGTATGACAGGCTATCCGTATGCTATAACTAATCCTATTGCGGGTAAAACCGGTACTACACAAAACCAGTCAGACGGTTGGTTTGTAGGTATGGTACCTAACCTTGCTACCGGTGTATGGGTAGGTAACGAAGACCGTTCGGCACACTTCAAGAGCCTTACCTATGGGCAGGGCGCTATTATGGCATTGCCTATATGGGGTATTTATATGAGGAAATGTTATGACGATGACGATATGGTGTTCAAAGTTTCGGAAAAGCCGTTTGAGCGCCCGGCAAATCTTTCCATAAAAGTAGATTGCTGGAAAGCACCTGTAAAGGATACTACAGTAACCGACAGTATGAGCATTGACGAATTTAACTTCTAAATAAAAATAAAAGCCCGGTAAACACCGGGCTTTTATTTTATCTTTTTTATTTCAAAAACATTAACTTCTGTTCTACTGACTTGATTTCAGCAGATAATACAAAATAATATATAGTATTAAAAACAAGATAGAACAAAGCGACAACCCATGGGATTTTGACAGGCAGAATATTTAGATAAAGAAGTATAGCACAAACTATGGAAATTATAGACGTTACATACATGAAAAACTTTATCAGTTTTTTCGGAGTAAGTTTTATGTTTATAATTGTTACGCTTCCTGATTCAATTATATTTCCGTTAATCTTAATCTGAGAAGACCGGGTTTTTAAACCGTCTCTATAGGGCTTCGGTACAAAACTAAATTCACCAAAAG
>JBQGDS010000005.1:0-4198 GCA_052039185.1 Flavobacterium sp. | reverse complement strand
TTGTACTCCAGGCGTACCTGATGTATTTAGTACCAGTCCTTGCATTGTTGTATGTAACATCAGTAGTACATGACCATTTTGTTGATTCACTATTCCAACAGTTTGGAAGCCCTGTAGCTGTACCCACAACTGTCGAACCGGTTGTAACACCTTCAAAGCTTTCTGTCCATGGGAAAGAAGAAATTGCAGTACATGCATTGTTAACTACGATAGCGTTTGTACCTGAAGCTACATTATAATACGATGTATATGGCGCTGAAGAGCCGCATCTGTAATACTCATATACTTTTACATTATATGTACCACCCGTAAGACCGGTAATAGTAACTGATGTTCCTGTACCATCATAAATAATCTGCTGGCCGGTGCCCGAATAGGTAGTGCTGGCACTTAAAGCTGGCCCGCTGCCGTTAACAGGTTCATTAATTGCAGTGTTGCTTATTATTACAACTCTCCTGTTACCATTACCATTAGTCCAGCTTAGTGTTCCGCCTGTAGCGTTAAATCCTGAAGCAACTAAAGTAGCAGCCTGTGTAGAAGGAGCAGCCATTATTGATATGGTTGCAGCATTTGTAGTCGCTGACAGTCCGCTCGCCGAACAGGTATTTTTCATACGATATTGTATGGTTGTACCTGTAAATGAAGGAGGTGTGTAAGTAGACGTAGTAGCCCCTGATCCTCCCGTTACGTTAAGCCAGTCAGTACCGTTGGTTGACTGTTCCCACTGAAGGCTAAGGCCCGGTAAACCGGTACTAAATCCGGTTGCAGTGATTGATGCAGGTGTTGAACCTGAACATACATTTTGCTGTGTAACAGCTATACTTCCTGCTACTGGTGTACCTGTACAAGGCAGTGGCGGGGTAAACGTGTAGGTTGTGCCATCAGCAATTGCTGCTGAAGTACTGGTAGCAAATGTTGTGGTAGAATTTACTCCTGCTGCTACACTGTTATAAAGTGTTGAGCTTGTAATCAGGCCTATTGAATATCCGCCTGAATTAGATACCATACCTGCACCATAAATAAACTTAATTTCATTGGTGCCTTCATAAAGCCAGCACTGAAATTTAGCATTAGCCGAACCGGTTGTTGATCTTGGTACGGTTACAAACCATTCCACTTTCAAAATGCGGTTTGGCGCTGAACCTGTAAGGACATAATGCACCTTACCACCTGTACCTGTATGCAGGTCATCCCAGTAAGGAAGGATCGCCGGACTTTGAGAGGCTCCATTCGAGGCAGAGTTGGTATAATTTGTAGACCCCGTAACCGGAGTTGAAGATCCTAAGCGAATAAAACCATTTGCTGCAGCTGAAAACTGCGTATAGGCTGTACCCGCATAAGTAAATGAAAAGCCAATAGCGGTTGCTGGTGAGTTACAGTCATCACTTCCTGCTGCCACAAGTTGAGTGGAGCCTGCCATAGCATCAAGTGTTCCGCCTGTTCCGGCAGCAAAACTGTAATTTGATACGGTTTGCGAGAAACCGTTCCATGAGTTAAACAATAGTAAAAATAGCAGTGAGTAAACTGCAAATGGCCAGGACCAGGACCGGACAGGGGATAGTTTCCGGGTGGCTGTACCACTACTCCTTTTCGTGGGACTGGATCCTGCACAAAAAGGTTTGGCACAGGCAGACAAGCCCGTAACCAAATTCAGGTAGTTTTGGTTCATATAAATAAGTATTTAAAAAGTAGATAAATATACCTCTTTTTAAAAACCATTTACTATTTAACTTAAAATTTAGATATATATCATTAAAAATCAAAAATAACATATAAATACACAAAATAGAAATAACTAAAAAGTAATTTGTTAAGAAATCGTTAACAAAAAACACAAACTGTAAATCAAACAGTTATAGTTTAACTTAAGGATTTATATGTTAAAATAGAAATAATGAAAACGGTTTCGTTATAAATACCACAATAACAAGTTAGAAAGTGAAATTATAAAGTTCGTAAAACGCTTTATCCGAATTTTACAGATGTCATATTTAATGAACCTCCAACCAGTTTATCATTAAAAAATGAAATTTCTTCATTTTTTCCCTGTAAACCAAGTGTATATAGTAACGGATAGTAATGATCAGGAGTTGGGACGGCAAGCATAGCAGCCTTGTGCAGTTTTTCGTAATTAATTAAATTCTGATGATTACCATCAGTTATTGTTTTCTTAAAAACATCATTCATTTCAATAGCCCAATCGTAACCATATTCCGGTTCTCGGAGTTTTTTCCAGTCAACCATCCTAAGATTATGCACCATATTACCACTACCAATAATAAGTACACCCTTATCACGAAGAGCAACAAGCTCTTTTGCAAGATTGTAATGATACTCCGGCGGTTTATTATAGTCAATGCTCAATTGCAAAACAGGTATATCAGCATCAGGATACATATGCCTTACCACAGTCCAGGTGCCGTGGTCAAGACCCCAGTCATGATCCAGCCCCACAACAGTTGATGTAATCAAATGCGAAGTCTCTACCGCCAATTCAGGGTCGCCCTGCGCCGGATACTGCACATCAAACAGCGCCTGTGGAAAACCTCCAAAATCATGTATCGTACGTGGCTCTTCCATTGCGGTTATATATGTTCCGCGGGTAAGCCAGTGAGCCGAAACAACCAATACTGCTTTAGGCCGTGGTACCTCCTGCCCCATTTTGGCCCACGTACGGGAAAAGTCATTGTCTTCAATACCGTTCATAGGCGAGCCATGCCCAATAAAAAGCACAGGCATTTTTATATCTAACTGAGATAAGCCGTCTGTCCAGTTTTTGAAGTTATGGAGCGACATGTATTAGTTTTTTATAAGGTAAATCCCGTCTTCCTTAATTTCTATCTGTTTTTGCTTATAGAGTGATCCTATCGCTTTTTTAAAGGCTTTTTTACTCATTTTAAGCACCGTTTTAATATCTTCAGGGTGGCTGTCATCATTCAGGCGGAGGAAACCCCTGTTCGCCCTTAGCTCATCCAGAATTACTTCGGCGTTTGGCTCAATTGCACCAATACCAAACGCCTGGAGTGTAACATCTATCTTCTTGTCAGGCCGTATGGTTTTAATAAAACCTGTTGTACGATCGCCCGTCCTTAATTCTTTATAAACGTCGCCTTTATACAAAAGCCCTTTATGTAAGCCGTTTATTATTACATTAATACCTAAATCTGTGATGTGAGAAATAATGAGGTCAACTTCCTCCCCTTCCTCTACAGTAATATTTTCGTTGTTCAGGAACTGGTTTAGCTTACTTGATGCCGCCAACCGGTTAGTTTCATGGTCTTTATACATAAAAACGAGGTAACGCTTACCTTTTTCCATAGGCCTTGCCTGCTCACGGAAAGGCACAAACAAATCTTTCTCCAGCCCCCAATCCAAGAAAGCGCCAAATTTGTTGATATAGTTTACCCTTAAAAAAGCAAAATCATCAAGTGTTATATATGGCGCAAGCGTGGTTGCCACCGGACGCTCCTCATGATCAAGGTATACAAATACTGTAAGCTCATCATCAACCTCATAATGTTTCGGTACATATTTGTTTGGCAGTAGTATATCGTCTTTACCATCGGTTAAAAAAAGGCCTACCTGTGTATGACGGGCTATTTTTAAAGTATTGTATTTACCTGTTTCTATCATTTTTCCTTATTATCTTCCGCAAAGGTACAAATAATGATTTTTAGTTAGTTATGGGCTACGGCTACGTAAGCTCCTTAAAATACTGTAAAAGCACTTTGTCGTTTTCCAGCATTGGAGTAAATACCTCCAGTATTTTAGGCTGATTGCTGTCCTTCCAAAAATCAGCCAAAGCCACGTTAAGCGAATCTTCATTAGAAGCCGTAGAATATTGAAAACCATACATTTTTGCCAGATACCCTGCTGTGTGGTTATGTGTAGTTTCAAAGAATGTATTGAACACAGGTGTTTCAGCGTGGCCGGGCAATATCCTGAAAATACCACCGCCAGCATTATTAACAATTATAATCCTGAAATTTGCAGGTATATAATTGTTCCATAAAGCATTGCTGTCATATAAAAAACTTACATCACCGGTTATAAGTGTTACCTGCTTACCACTACCTATTGCTGCACCCACAGCAGTTGATGTACTACCATCTATACCGCTGGTACCCCTGTTGCAAAACACTTCCACATCAGGCTTATTTTCAAATAACTGCGCATAACGTATAGCAGAACTATTGCT
>JBQGDS010000004.1:0-4786 GCA_052039185.1 Flavobacterium sp. | reverse complement strand
CAGTTTTGGAATAATCATTAGTACTGCCCGATACCCTGGTGTTAAACCCTGTGGTAGTTGCGCATTGCATAATATCCATAGCTTTACCTTCGGCAAAGCCTTCTTTAATATCAAGCAATACTACTTCGCTCGCAATACCCCTGTACGAAATAACATCTGCGCATGTAGCGCCCACATTACCGGCGCCTACTATTGTAACTTTCATAAATTATGTTTTGTTGGTTATTTTATTGAAATATATATTGTAAACCTATATTCGTGTTTACAAATTTACCAAAAGCAAGTATAGTTTGTACGTTAAAATTGCCAATATTATATTTTATTGCTGCCTCACCAATATAATTTGTCCTTGTTTTGTAAATATCACGCAGCCTGCGGTTAAGCACATCCTGCAAAGGGATAATATTTTCAATATTTCCACGCTCGCCACCTACTTTATAAACCACATCGCTAACATTACAAATAAAGCCTCCCATAATTTCAAATTTACCAAACTCTTTAGAAGCATTAACCTGGAACTGATAGGTATCAACAACACCGTTAAGCATGCTAATACCTAAATCTCCCGCCGGGGTATCCACGTTCAGGAAATCAAAAGTAACATCTTCCTTAGAATAGGCTGCCAGTACCGCAACATTAATATTCTTTGCTTTTAAAGGTTTTATGTACCTGCCAATATTGTGCTGTACGCCAAAACCATACACCTGGTAATTACTGCGCTTAAGCTTTATTTTAGGTGAATACTTCACTACCAGCTCTGTACCCCATCCTATACTTACAGTTCCCTGCAGGTAAGGATATATAATAGTTTCCCTATTTATACCCTCCGGGCTTTCAAGACGTACCTCATCATCCCCCAGCTGCCCTCTAAGAAAAACCTGATCCCTGTTCCCTAAAGCAGTCTGTACCTGTGCAGAAGTGCCATTTTCGAGCGTGAAAAACTCAAAATCGGAGTTGTATATCATGAATGTCCTGTCTCTTTTCGGGACAAAGAAAACATTAGTGCGTACAGCAACCGAAAAATCCCATCTGGCTTTTTCCTTTGGGCTTGTAACCCAGCCTGAAGCGGCCTGATATACAGCAGCATCGGTTGCCGGGGTTATGTATTGGTCCGAAAAAAATATAGCATCGTTTATAAGGCGCCCTATTTGTTCCAATTGTGTATTTTGCGCAACAGCCTTACCTGCAAATACAAGTAAGGCCGTAGCTAATATTATTTTTATGCCTGAAGGCTTACGCATCAATATTGGCGTAAACCGCATTCTTCTCTATAAACTCCCTCCTCGGTGGAACCTCATCCCCCATAAGCATTGAGAATATCCTGTCGGCCTCAGTAAGGCTGTCAATAGTTACCTGGCGAAGCGTACGATGCTCAGGATCCAGCGTGGTTTCCCAAAGCTGTTCCGCATTCATTTCACCAAGACCTTTATAACGCTGTATGGTTGCACCCGCACCAAGCCTCGAAGTAATTTCATCGCGCTGCTGGTCGTTCCATGCATATTCTTTCTTTGTACCTTTTTTAACCATGTAAAGTGGCGGTGTAGCAATATATACGTGGCCGTTTTCTATCAGCTCCTTCATAAAACGGAAGAAGAATGTAAGGATGAGCGTAGAGATATGCGAACCGTCAACGTCGGCATCACACATAATCACAACTTTGTGGTAACGCAGCTTTTCAAGGTTAAGCGCCTTACTATCTTCAGCCGTACCTATCGTTACACCAAGAGCAGTAAATATATTACGTATCTCTTCATTTTCGAACACTTTATGCTGCATGGCTTTTTCCACGTTAAGGATTTTACCCCTAAGCGGCAATATTGCCTGGAAAGCCCTGTCACGCCCCTGCTTGGCAGTACCACCTGCAGAGTCACCCTCTACAAGGAATACTTCACATTTTGCAGGATCCTGCTCAGAACAGTCAGACAGCTTACCCGGAAGTCCGCCACCCCCCATAACCGTTTTACGCTGTACCATTTCACGGGCTTTTTTAGCCGCATGGCGCGCCTGTGCCGCAAGGATTACCTTTTGCACTATGGTACGTGCATCATTAGGGTTTTCCTCTAGGTAGTTTTCAAGCATTTCGCTTACTGCCTGGCTTACCGGCGCTACAACCTCACGGTTACCCAGCTTGGTTTTTGTCTGCCCCTCAAACTGAGGTTCAGCCACCTTAACCGATATAATTGCCGTTAAACCTTCACGGAAATCGTCGCCCGAAATTTCAAACTTAAGCTTATCAAGAAGCCCTGAATTATCAGCATACTTTTTAAGCGTATTGGTCAAACCACGGCGGAAGCCTGAAAGGTGCGTACCTCCTTCGTGTGTATTAATATTATTTACATACGAGAAAATATTCTCGGTATAGCTGGTATTGTAAATAAGCGCTACCTCAACAGGTATTTCACCTTTATCACTTTCCATGCTTATAACATGGCCAATAATTGGCTCACGGTTACCATCAAGAAACTTAACAAATTCTTTCAAACCTTCACTCGAATGAAAGGTCTCCCCAAGATATTCGCCTTTTTCGTCCTGTTCCCTTTTATCAACCAGGGTTATCGAAATCCCTTTATTAAGGAATGAAAGCTCACGCATACGAGCAGCAAGCGTGTCATACGAATACTCAAGCGTTTGGGTAAAAATGGTACCATCCGGCTTAAAAGTTACCGTAGTACCTCTTTTCTCCGTTTCACCTATCTGTTTTACAGGATAAAGCGATTTACCTCTTTCATATTCCTGCTCGTATATTTTTCCGTCACGGTACACAGTAGCCCTTAGATGGTCTGAAAGCGCGTTAACACACGACACACCCACCCCGTGAAGACCACCGGAAACCTTGTACGAATCTTTATCGAACTTACCTCCGGCCCCAATTTTGGTCATTACCACCTCAAGAGCAGAAACACCTTCTTTTTTATGTATATCAACCGGGATACCACGGCCGTTATCTTCAACGGTTATGGAATTATCCTCATTAATGGTTACAAATATAGTATCACAATGCCCGGCAAGCGCCTCATCAATCGAGTTGTCAACCACTTCATAAACCAGGTGGTGAAGCCCGCGTGTACCTACATCTCCAATATACATAGAAGGACGCATCCTTACGTGCTCCATACCTTCCAGTGCCTGAATACTGTCTGCCGAATAATTGTTTTTCTTTATTTCCTCACTCATAAACTATTGTCTTAAACGGATTTTAAGTTTAACGAACAAATATATAAAAACAGGCGGGATTATGCTATAAAACAGGGTGTTTTAGCATCTAAGTTATTAACATTTTATTAATACACGTGTAGTTTTGAACATAAAGCAGTTTAACCGCTTATTTATTCAAAACAAGGTATTTGCCAAGCATACTTTTACACCCGGCACAATTAATACCTGTTAAGTTTGCTTAGTTGTTGTTGTAAATTGTATAGGCCTCATCAGGAACGTTATCCTTAATTTTTGACACCATCAAAATAGTGATAAAATTCACAGTCTTAACGCAAATGTCCCGCCTTTTAAGGGACGGGACAGATTTACAAACAAACAAACTAAAATCCAAACCTTTAACTATACTTCTATATTTATCTTTGCTATACCGGTATCAGCCTTAACGTGAGCCGCATTGGCCCTTCCGCTGGGATCGGTATTTTCCTGCCACTTTGGTATCCATTTCCTAACCGTTTGTGCAGCGCTTACCTGCGGAAAATGCTTATGGAAAACCGACCTGTAAAAATAGGCTTCCTTAGTAGCCGGTGTATTGTAAGGAAAACGTTCCACGGCCGTTTCCATCTGCTCATCGGTAACCTGTGCGGCGCAGTATTCAATAAGGGTATCAATCCAGCTGTACCCCACCCCGTCGCTAAACTGTTCTTTCTGCCTCCACAATACCTCTTCGGGCAGATAAGGCTGTTCCTGAGTATCAAATGCTTTACGCAAAATGTATTTCTCAATACCGTTATAGGTTTTGGGCTGTTTTTCTTCTGGTTTTATTTTTATGGCAAGCTCTAAAAACTCTTTATCAAGAAACGGAACCCTTGCCTCAAGGCCATGCGCCATGGTGCTTTTATCAGCCCTTAATAAATCAGCCGTAAACAGCTTTTGCACTCTCTCAATCGTTTCTTTCTGAAATTCAGCCGCCGATGGCGCATTGCGGAAATACAGGTAACCGCCAAATACCTCATCAGCCCCTTCACCACTAAGCACAACCTTTATATCTTTTGCTGTTATAGCTTTAGACAGGAAGTACATTGGCGTACTGGCACGTACAGAGGTAACATCATACGTTTCCAGGTGCCATATAAGCTTATCCAGTATTTCAATACCCTGCTCTATGGTAAAATGTATTTCATGATGTTCGGTTCCTAAAAACGCTGCTACTTTACGTGCGGCAACAGCATCAGGTGCAGTAGCGTCAAGCCCTATGGAAAATGAATGCAGTGGCTTACCCAGTTTTTTCACTTCCCGGGCTGCTATTGATGATGTTAGCGATGAATCCAGCCCGCCGGAAAGTAATACACCAACAGGCACATCACTCATCAGCCTTTTCTTTACAGCTTTGGTAAGCGCTTGGCGGATAGCATCATAATCTACCTCATTTACTGCTTTTGAAGCATCTTCCCATTGAGGCCTGTAATACTTTACAAAACCTGTTTTAGCCGTATAGTAATGCCCGGGAGGGAATGTTGAAAACGTCTGGCACTGGTCGGCAATTGCTTTCATCTCTGATGAAAAGTATATCCTGCCCCTTTCGTCAAGGCCATAATACATAGGCTTTATGCCAAGCGGGTCGCGCCCTGCT
>JBQGDS010000003.1:0-2643 GCA_052039185.1 Flavobacterium sp. | reverse complement strand
AAGGATAGATGATTAATTTACCCTAATCATATAATTGTAGTATAAAGCGAAAAAGACGTACCGGGCGGTACGTCTTTTTAATTATTCCTATTTTTTCTTTTTGCGCTTATTCTTTCGCCAGTCCCATGGGGCTACAGGACGCTTATCAGCCCAAAGACCCGCTTTTTCAAGTCTTGCGTGCTGTTCCATTTCAGCCAGTTCATCACTGTTAGAATAGTCTTTGTAATGCCATGCGAGCCCGGCTTTAATAAGCGCCTCGTTTACATTAATACCATCCTCAGTTACTACAATACCCACTACCCTGCCGTAACGATCGCGTTTCCCGTTTGATGATACCGTAACCGTTTTACCAAAACAAAGGTCAGACGCATATTGTTTTGCATTATTTCCAAACGGCTGTGATTTTTCAGGGCAGTCAATTTCGGCAAGGCGCACACGTTCGGGCTGCCCGTCGTATAAAACTTCAAAGGTGTCACCGTCTTTCACGCCTATAACTTTACCTTCAAAAACTTTGAGGGCGCGTACCTCACGTTTTTCACGTTGCTTTTTAACCTTAGCAGGAGGTATATTTTCCTTTACAGGAGGATTTACCTGATTATCTTCCCGGTTAGTACATGCGTAATAAAACAAGAAAGCCAGGGCTATGACCAGGCTTCCTAAACTGTATTTGGTATTTCTTCTGCGTTTTGTCAACTCTTATTTATATATCTAACAATCGAGTATCTAATATTCGGTTAATCCTTCCTCCACTTTTTTGTTTCTTCAAACACATGTTCCAATATGGCAGCATCCTGTTCGGTAAACTCAACTTTGCGGCGCGACATTACTATCTTGGCCGTTTCAAATGCCTTTTTAGTAATATAGGTTGTAAAGCCCGATGCCCCACCCCATGAAAAGCTAGGCACAAAATTGCGCGGGAACCCGGCGCCAAAAATATTGGCACTTACACCCACCACCGTACCGGTATTAAACATTGTATTGATACCGCACTTGCTGTGGTCGCCCATCATAAGGCCACAAAACTGCAGACCGGTTTTAGCAAAACCTTCTTTTTCGTAGCTCCACAACTTCACTTCCTCATAATTATTTTTAAGGTTGGAGTTGTTAGTGTCTGCCCCCAGATTACACCACTCCCCTAATACAGAGTTACCAAGGAAACCGTCATGCCCTTTATTAGAATAGGCAAAAAGCACCGAATTATTTACCTCACCACCTATACGGCTGTGTGGCCCTACGGTAGTAGCCCCATATACTTTAGTAGCCAGTTTTACCTGTGCCTCTTCACATAGCGCAAATGGCCCACGAATAACAGAGCCTTCCATTATCTCGGCATTTTTACCAATGTATATAGGCCCGGTTGAAGCGTTTAGTGTTACAAACTCAAGTTTTGCACCTTCTTCAATAAATATATTTTCAGGAGCTACTGTATTTACACTGGCAGGTATCGGCAGTGATACGCGCCCTTCGGTAATCAGTTCAAAATCCTCACGTATGGCAAGATCGTTCTTCCCAAAAATATCCCATGTGTTTTCAATACGCAGGCAGTCTTCTGTATATTCAGTTACATCATACGTATCAAAATCAACTTCTTCCTGGGTATCTTTAGTGTAAAAGGCAACAATATCGTCTCCACAGGTAATAGCCTGGTTAGGCTCCAGCGCCATAACCATTTCTGCAAGCACTTCAGTTGGCAGGAAGGATGCATTTATCATGATATTCTCCTCCATTTCCACCATAGGGTACTTTTCCATAAGGTATTCCTCAGTAAGTGTTGTGGTAGTGTAACCAAGATATTTTTCCCACTTTTCGCGGATGGTAAGTATACCCACGCGGATATCGGCTACGGGACGTGTAAATGTAAACGGCAGCAGGGCGTTGCGCACGGGGCCGTCAAAAAGTATATAGTTCATGATATGCCTGTTTGTTGGCACGAAAATACATTAAAAAAGTGGAAAGTGGAACGTTATAAAGTTGAAAAGTCAGGAGAATAACCTTAGCTTAATCCCATAAAAAAAAGCCTCTCCGAATGGAAAGGCTTTCTGTATTTTTAAAACAACAAATATTATTTGCTGAATTTAGCGTATTTGTTTTTGAACTTGTCGATACGTCCTGCAGTGTCGATAAGTTTAGATTTACCTGTGTAGAATGGGTGTGAAGTACGAGAGATCTCCATTTTCACAACAGGATATTCAACTCCTTCGTGTATAATCGTTTCTTTAGTGTCAGCTGTAGATTTAGTGATAAAAACTTCGTCGTTAGACATGTCTTTAAAAGCAACTAATCTGTAATTTTCCGGGTGAATACCTTTTTTCATCTTGATAAATTTTTATTGTTTGGCTATACTCCTATTTTGAAGCTTTCTTAACGAAAGGTGTAAACAGTGTACAGCTTTTTGTTTTTAAACTTTTTATTTGAGTGTGCAAAATTACATTTATTTTTTTAATATCAAATATCTAACTTACTTTTTTTTCACTGTAACACAAATACATTTTTGTATACTCATTGTAGTGGAATTAGTATATTTGTCAATTAAAATCAAACCGATCAAAAAATTAAACAAAATGGAAACAACAAACATTACAAAAAAGCCTTCTCTAGCTAAGTCTACCTTACCTTATGGTATAATTTACGGAGCAATACTTC
>JBQGDS010000002.1:0-6415 GCA_052039185.1 Flavobacterium sp. | reverse complement strand
GCAGTACGCATCAATGCAGGAAATGTTTGCAGAAGACAGTAACCGAAGCGAAAAATTCCATATAAAATGGAATGATTTTTTAGTGGACTATTCTAAAAATATTGTTTCTCCCGAAACTATGAAACTGCTGATGAGCCTGGCTAATGAAACCGGGCTGAAAGGTGCGGTTGAAAGTTATTTTGGAGGTGAGGCAATAAACCGTACTGAAAACAGGGCTGTATTACATACTGCACTGCGCTCGCCTGAAAATGCAGACATAAAAGTTGACGGGCAGAATGTAATGTCTGAAGTGTATTCGGTAAAAAACAAGATAAAAGCATTTTGTGAAGACATTATAAGCGGAAACCGAAAAGGGTACACGGGGAAAGCTTTTACCGATGTTGTAAATATAGGCATTGGCGGATCAGACCTTGGGCCGGCAATGGTTGTGGAATCGCTTAAATATTACAAGAACCAGCTTAATGTTCGCTTTATAAGCAATGTTGATGGTGATCACGTTATGGAAAGCCTTAAAGGGCTTAACCCTGAAACCACATTATTCGTGGTGGCATCAAAAACATTTACCACACAGGAAACACTTTCTAATGCTGAAACGGTAAGGGCGTGGTTCCTTCAGTCGGCCGAGCAGGAAGATGTTGCAAAGCATTTTGTGGCGGTATCTACAAACATTAGTAAGGTAACTGAGTTTGGTATTGCTGAAGAAAATATTTTCCCTATGTGGGATTGGGTTGGCGGACGTTTCTCTTTATGGAGCGCGGTTGGCCTTTCTATAGCATTAGCTGTAGGGTTTGATAATTTTGACAAGCTTTTAAAAGGGGCACATGATATGGATGTGCATTTCCGTACTGCACCTTTTGAGCAGAACATACCGGTTGTGCTGGCACTACTAAGTATCTGGTACAATAATTTCTTCGGTGCAGAAAGCGAAGCACTGATACCGTACACACAATACCTGCAAAAACTGGCACCATACCTGCAGCAGGGCATTATGGAAAGTAACGGTAAAAGCGTAGGCCGTGACGGTTATCCTGTAAATTACCAAACCGGCACAATTATATGGGGTGAGCCGGGAACCAACTCGCAGCATGCGTTTTTTCAGCTGATACATCAGGGTACAAAACTTATACCTACTGATTTTATAGGTTTTGTGCAGCCACTGCACGGTAACAAAGACCATCATGATAAGCTGATGTCTAACTTCTTTGCTCAGACTGAGGCATTACTAAACGGTAAGACAGAACAACAGGTAAAAGCCGAATTTGAAAAGCAGGGAATTACAGGTGAAAAAGCAGACTACCTGCTGCCATTTAAAGTATTCCGTGGCAATAAGCCCACTAATACGCTGCTTATTAAAAAACTGACCCCTGAAACATTAGGATCATTGATAGCATTGTACGAGCATAAAATATTTGTACAGGGCGTAATCTGGAATATTTTCAGCTATGACCAGTGGGGTGTTGAGCTGGGCAAACAGTTGGCCAATTCTATCCTGGAAGAGATTAATACGGGTGCTGTAAAAGCACATGACAGCTCTACATTATTCCTCTTAAAAAGCTACCTGCAACAGGTTTAACAGCTTAAATACAGTATTGCAAAGCCCGCTATTCAACATGGCGGGCTTTGTGTTTTTAAGCCATAACTATTTCTTAGACAGCCTCTAAATAAGTATTAACAGTTAATTAACAAGCTTTTTTAGGGTATATTTTATAGGTAATTTGCTATATTTGCCTTCCTTACTTAAACCAAAATCATGTACGATTCTATTTTAAACCTGCATTCATACCTGGCTTTTGCCGTACTGGTATTCCTTTTACTGGCATCATTAAATGCCTTTACGGGACTATCGTCTAAAAGAGTATTTCTTAAAAAAGACAGGCAGATAGCGCTTATAGGCCTTATATTTTCGCATGTGCAGTTTGTTTTAGGTTTGGTTTTGCTTTTTGTGTCTCCTAAAATGGAAGCAGCAAAACAGTTAGGTATGGGCGGACTTATGAAAAACAGCGAATTAAGGCTGTTCATAGTAGAACACCCTTTTATTAACCTTATAGCTATAGTACTTGTTACCATAGGCTGGTCAACACACAAAAAAGCAACAGAAGATACTGTTAAATTTAAAAAAATAGCTTACCTGTATGCTGCCGGATTTATACTGCTTTTAAGCCGTATTCCGTGGTCCCAATGGTTAGCGTAACTGTTTAAACTGCCTTTTTAAAAGGCATTTTTCATCTTACTTGGCACAGTAATTGCCAAAAGGATTGTTCAACTAAACAAAATATTATGAAGAAAAGCATCATCGTTTTAAGTGCCGTACTTTTAGTATTCCTTGTTTCAGGGTTTACAATTTCAGAAGTAACAACCGAAAGAAGTGTAAATAATATAATTGAAATAACTCCCGATACTACAAAAGCAGAAAAGCCTGCTGCCGAAGTAAAGGAAGAAAAAGCAGTAAAGGAAACTAAGCTTACGCTCTATAAAAAAGATGTGCTTGCCACTTATTACGCTGATAAGTTTAACGGCAGAAAAACTACAAGTGGCGAACGATTTCATAATAAAAAATATACTGCGGCACACATGTGGCTGCCTTTTGCCACCAAACTTCGTGTAACCAATGAAAAGAACGTTAAGTTTGTTGATGTAAAAGTGAACGACCGTGGGCCTTTCAGCAAAAAACTTGAAATAGACCTTACCAAGCAGGCATTTATGGAAATTGCCTCACATAAGGGTGCCGGAACTTTTAAAGTAAAAATTGAAATTATAGAAGAATAACCATGAGGAAACTCCTGGCACTTATTGTAATCTCGTTTTCCCTTCTTTTTACTGCATGTTCATCATCCCGCAGCGCCGGATCAGGCTCATATAAAGCATATGATAAAAAAGCGTACGCCTGTTACTATGCCAATAAATATAATGGACGGAAAACCGCTAATGGCGAACGTTTCAGTAATAGTAAATTGACTGCGGCTCACCGCAAGCTGCCTTTTGGCACTAAAGTTAAAGTCACCAACCCTGCCAACAATAAATCGGTTGTAGTAGTTATCAATGACCGCGGCCCTTTTTCGGGCGGTTTTGATATTGACCTTACTAAAAAAGCCTATGACCAGATTGTGACCAAAGGCCTGAAAGGTAAACTAAAGGTTATCCTTGAAATAGAAAAATAGAATCCGGTACTGCCGGATTTTTTTATGCTGCAATATTCTCTTAACGAATATTTAACAAAAAATTCAGTTCGTTTAGTTCGGCAATAACCGAACTAAGTTATATCTTTGCCGGGAATTTTAAAAAATTATTATGTCCGACATACAGAAAGAGAAGGAAGAACTGATAGAAATGTTCGGCATACATTTCGAAAACTTCCACAATCTTCCGCCTTTGGGCTCCCGTATCTTCGCAACACTTATTTTAGACGGCTGTGGCAGGGGTTTCACTTTTGAAGATCTTGTAGAACGCATGGGTGCAAGTAAAAGCTCTATGTCTACAAATCTTAACCTGCTGCTAAAGCTGGGTAAAATAACCTACTACACAGTGCCGGGTGACCGGAAAAAATACTTCAGGCCTTCGGCTTTCAGCGAACGTTTCAGCAACTATATGAAGATGATAGAGTTTGAGAAAATTATTATAGACAGGATGCTGGCTTACCGCGAAAAAACCGCAACCTGCCCCGCTGAACAGGGCGACCTTGAAAAATCAAAAGCCTATAAGGAGCATGTGCTGGAAATGGAAGAATTGCTTACCAAGACTATTGCCCGTTTTAAAGAATTAGAGAAAAACCAAAACCATTATAACCACTAATATAATCACAATCAAAAATGAATAAAAAATCGTTTTTAGGGGCAGCTGCTGCCTTACTGATAGTTGTTTCGTGCGGTAAAAAAGAGGAGCAGGCGCCACAACAGGGGCCAATGCCTTTTCCTGTGCTCACACTTGAGCGCCAGGATGCCGTAACATACGAAGAATATACTGCTAACCTTGAGGGCCGCCAGAATGTGGAGATCCGCCCGAAAGTAAATGGTTTCATCCAGAAGATTTATGTAGATGAAGGGCAGGAAGTGCGCAAAGGGCAGGTGCTTTTCAAGCTGGAAACACAAACCCTTAACCAGGATGCCGCTGCAGCCAAGGCAAATGTTACTGCCGCACAGGTAGAAGTTGACCGCCTTAAGCCTTTGGTTGACCGTAAAATTATAAGCAATGTTCAGCTGGAAACGGCTAAGGCAAAACTGGCTCAGGCTAAAGCAGCTTACAGCAGTGTTGCGGCTAATATAAACTACGGTACTATAACATCGCCGGTTAATGGTGTAATAGGCGGCTTGCCGTATAAAGAGGGAAGCCTTGCCAGTTCTACGAGCGAAATGCCACTAACAACTGTATCTGATACTAAAGTAATGCGTGCTTATTTTACAATGAACGAAAAGCAGACCATTGCTTTCAGCCGTATGTTTAAAGGCGCTACACTTCAGGATAAGCTAAAGAACACGCCAAAAGTAAGCCTGTTGCTTGCAGATGGATCGGAATATGAGGTTAAAGGCCATTTAGAAGCTGTTAACGGTCTTGTAAATGCAGGAACGGGTACTACAGAGTTTAGGGCAGAATTCAACAATCCTCAAGCTGTATTGCGTAGCGGAAGCAGCGGTATAGTACGTATTCCTATCGAGCAGAAAAACGTGATACTTGTACCGCAGGGCGCTGTATTTGACATGCAGGGCAAGCAGATGATTTATGTAGTAGGCAAGGACAACGCTGTAAAATCAAAGATCATTACGGTAGCGGGTACTGCAGGTAAAGACTTTATTGTAGCAGACGGCCTGGAGGCAGGCGAAACTATTGTTACCGAAGGAGCATCTAAGCTTAAGGACGGTATGCCAATTATTCCTCAGCCTGTGAAAAAAGAGGAGCCGGCAGCACCGGCGCAGGATACCGTTGCCGTATCTAAATCAACCAAAACCACAACTGTTACCAAAAAATAACAAGAAACACACATGCTTAAGACTTTTATAGAAAGGCCGGTACTCTCTACCGTAATTTCGATATTGATAACCATTTTGGGTGTTTTGGGTCTGCTTTCCCTCCCGGTAGAGCAGTATCCTGAAATCGCCCCGCCTACTGTACAGGTAAATGCTACCTTTACAGGGGCCAACGCTACTACTGTACTTAACTCGGTGATTATTCCTCTTGAGGAAGAGATTAACGGGGTGGAAGGGATGACCTACATGACCTCTACCGCCGCTAACGACGGTACAGCATCAATCAGCGTATTTTTTGAACTGGGTGTAAACCCTGATATTGCCGCGGTAAACGTACAAAACCGTGTGTCTCGTGCTACCAGCAAGCTTCCGCAGGCAGTGGTACAAACAGGTGTAACTACACTTAAGAGCCAGACGAGTGCGCTGATGTTCATGTCCATCTACTCTAAAAATCCGGAGTATGACGGTACTTTCGTTCAGAACTTTGCCAAGATTAACCTTGTACCTAAATTACAGCGTGTAAAAGGTGTGGGCCAGGTAAACGTATTTGGTGGTAAGGACTATTCAATGCGTATCTGGATTGACCCTGAAAAAATGGCTGCTTACGGCCTTACACCTAAAGATATACAGGCAGCGCTTAACGAACAGAATGTTGAGGCGGCGCCGGGTAAATTCGGGGAAAATGCCGATGGTGTTTACGAATATGTAATTAAATACAAAGGACGGCTTTCTAAAGTTGAGGAATATGAGAATATTGTGGTGAAAGCCACAGGAAACGGTAATTTCCTTCACTTAAAAGACGTAGCCAATATTGAGTTGGGCGCTTTCAACTATGCGCAGAAGAACTTCGGTATGGGTAATAACGGTGTGGCAATGGGTATTTTCCAGGCATCGGGTTCAAACGCTAACGATATCATCGAAGAGGTAGTGCAGATTATGGAAGAGGCCAAGCCATCCTTCCCGGAAGGTATTGATTATGTAATACCTTTCAACACCAAAGCTTTCCTTGATGCATCTATCGAAAAAGTAACCCACACGCTTATTGAGGCTTTCGTACTTGTATTTATCGTGGTATTCCTGTTTCTTCAGGACCTGCGTTCTACACTTATACCGGCTATAGCAGTTCCGGTAGCTATTGTGGGTACGTTCTTTTTCCTTAACCTATTCGGGTTTTCGGTAAACCTTCTTACGCTTTTTGCACTTGTCCTCGCCATTGGTATTGTAGTGGACGACGCGATTGTGGTAGTGGAAGCCGTGCATGCCAAGCTGGATGAAGGTGCCAAATCGGCCAAGCAGGCAACACTTTCTGCCATGAGTGAGATTACCGGTGCAATTGTATCTATTACGCTGGTCATGGCTGCGGTATTTATCCCTGTATCATTCCTAAAGGGGCCTTCAGGGGTGTTCTATCAGCAGTTTGCCATTACGCTTGCGGTATCAATCCTTATATCGGCTGT
>JBQGDS010000001.1:0-1677 GCA_052039185.1 Flavobacterium sp. | reverse complement strand
CAAAAACATCCTTAACCTTGTTTGGCGCTATACCAAGCCCTGTACAAGCCCCGGCAGCAGTAGTGTTAGATGATGTTACGAACGGATACGTTCCAAAGTCTATATCAAGAAGTGAACCTTGTGCGCCTTCCGCGAGGATTGATTTACCTTCTTTCATGGCTTTGTTCAGGTATTCCTCACTATCAATAAATGTAAGTTCTTTTAACGCTTTTACAGCTGCGAAAAACTCATCTTCAAGCTCTTTAAGGTCATATTGCAGGTCAACATTATAAAAGTCTATCATTGCCTGGTGCTTATCTGCGAGTGTGCGGTAACGCTCTTCAAAATCCGCCAGTTCAATATCGCCTACACGGATACCGTTACGCCCGGTTTTATCCATATACGTTGGGCCGATACCTTTAAGCGTAGAACCAATTTTTGCTTTGCCTTTTGATGCTTCCGAAGCTGCATCAAGCAGGCGGTGCGTAGGCAGGATAAGGTGCGCCTTGCGCGAAATAAGCAGCCGTGATTTAATATCAATGTTGAATTTCTCCAGCCCTTCCAGTTCTTTCTGGAAAACCACAGGATCCATTACCACACCATTACCAATAATATTAATTGAATTTTTATGGAAAATACCTGATGGTATGGTTCTCAATACGTGTTTTATACCATCAAACTCAAGGGTGTGCCCTGCGTTTGGCCCTCCCTGAAAGCGGGCTATAATATCATATTTTGAGGTAAGTACGTCAACAATTTTACCTTTGCCTTCGTCTCCCCATTGCAGTCCTAGCAGTAAATCTACCGTCATTTTAGTTAGTTGTGTTTATGTTGTAGTTATTTATTTAAAAAACAAAAACCAATCCTTTTCAGGGTTGGTTTGCCGCAGGCCGGTGTACCGGCTTATTGATTTTCGGCAGCAGGTTGTTTCTTCTGCCCGTAAAGGTATAAAGAATGATTATGAATTTCAATACCAAAAATTTCCTCTATTGTTTTTTTAATGGATTGTATCCTTGGGTCGCAAAACTCGATAACCTCTCCTGTATCGGTCATAATGATGTGGTCGTGCTGCTTATCAAAATACGATTTCTCGTAGTGGCTTTGGTTTTGCCCGAACTGGTGGCGGCGTACAAGTCCGCATTCCAGCAATAATTCTATAGTATTGTAAAGCGTGGCACGGCTTACACGGTAGTTTTTATTTTTCATTTTGATGTAGAGTGATTCTATATCAAAATGTTCCTGGCTGTTGTATATTTCCTGGAGTATGGCATAGCGCTCAGGTGTTTTCCTGTGGCCTTTGTCTTCAAGGTATTTCGTGAAGACATTTTTTACAATCTCCTGGTTTTTATTATTTTCCATGGTATGGGTATCAATACCTGCAAAGGTAATGCGAAATTTCGGGAAGTGAAAGTTTTAATAAATATGAATTGATAACCTATGAGACGCAATGCAAATAATGTTTTGTCTAATTAAAGTAGTTACAGGATTTTTTAGCTTATTAGTTATTATTTACCCTTGTTACCTTATCAATACCGTCAATCTTCCTTATGTTTTCAATCAGCTTTTTGAGTATAGTATTATTTTGTACTACAACCGTAACCTGGCCGTTAAATATGCCCGCATTACCGTTTAGCGATATGCTTTGTATATTAACGTGCATATTGTTAGAAATTACTTTAGTAAGCTCATTGGTAAGCC